>DASWMO010000137.1:0-5638 GCA_036399715.1 Rubricoccaceae bacterium | reverse complement strand
AGTCCGAGCCCCCACGTGACGGTGAGGAAGGCGCCCACGAGGATGGCGTGGATGGAGGCGGCTCCGATGACGGCCCTTCTCACGTAGACCTGCATAGCCGTAGAACACTTGGCCGCTCTGCCGCCGCCCGAGTGGCGGAGCGTTTGGCAGAGGCGAAAGTAGACGCCGACGTAGGCCCCGAGCAACGACGCCGAACGGGCGGTCGGCCGCAGCGGCGCGTTATACCGCCGTGTGTCTACTCCGGGGCCATACACCACGGTATTAAACGCTCGACTGCGCTTACGACATTCGGAGAGCCGTAGTCAGGAATCGATTCGGTGTACCGAATGATGTAGGCCCGACGGTCGGTAGTGATGCATTGAAGACGAGTGCCATGACCGCCGAGGTCTTGGAAGCCTCTATACTCGCCTGCGTAGGCGACGCCGTACTGGTAATTCCCCCGAGTCAGAACTCGGCCGGGCTGCGAGAAGCGAACGGAGTCTTGATACGAACGCGGACCTGTCAGTACTGCCACTTCGAGGGTGTCGCTTCGGTCCCAGCCATCGCGAAACACCACGAAGGGCTCGCCCCGGTCCTCCGGCGAAATGCTGCTGACGTACGAATCGATCTCCCCGAGGACCCAATACGGCAAGTCTCGCTCGACAGGTGGAGCGGACTGGGCCGAGGCTGCGGCGCTGACTAAAACGCCAATGCACAGAAAGGCCAGCCTGATGAGCATGGGAGAGGCGGTATAACAGGTGGCGGCTCAGCGGCCGCACGGAGCACAGCGCCCCGACGTGGCGAAGGTAGGCGAGGGCGACCGATCGAGAGGCGACGTGGGCCGTGCGGTCGGCTGCAGACGCTGGTTCTGCGGCCGGCGGTGCGCCTAAAACGAGTAACCGTCCAGGCTGTCCGTGTTGGCCTGATACCAATGCTTCCAGCGGCCGACGTCTGTGTAGTACGAGCAGGAGTCGTAGAACACGTCTATCTCGTAGACCGTGTAGTCCCCCTGAAGCCCCGTGACTGACTCCATATACCTCACGGTCTCAGTAAGCGTAGCGGGCGCGGCCAGTTCGCGGTAGACGAGTACAGAATCCAGCGTCCTGAACTGAGCATGCAGTCGCTCCACGTCGCTCGGGAGTGAGGCCTGGCGTCGAGCGGCCCTTTCCGACGAGCACGACGCGATTGCGACGGCGAAGCCGAGTAGCACAAGACGACGCATGGAGTGGAGGCCGCAGAACTACTACTTGAGCGGCGGGCGTGCCGCATAACGGGCGGGAGGCGCCACAATACGACGGGCGGAATCGGGCCCGAACAAGGCGACGCACCTCACCCTTTTGGCACCCGCCGCATAACGGGACGGAACGCCCCGAAGACGGCGCGGCTGCCCGCCGCGTGGCCCCTCGACGGTCCGCGCTACGGGTGCCCGCCGGGCGGGACGCCGTCGCGGTAGCCGTCAGCGTGCTCCCAGCCCCGCGCCGGGAGCGCCCCGAGGGCGCCGAAGTCGCCGATAAAGCCGATCTCGGGGCTCAGGCGGTAGCCCGTCTCGCGCGCGACGGTCTCCTGCACGTAGCCGATGAGGTGGCGCACGTCGCGGGCCGTCGCCGGGCGGCCTTCGGCGAGGCCGGCGTTGACGACGATGTTGGCGTGGCGCTCCGTCACGACGGCCCCACCGATGCGGCACCCTTTGAGGCCGCACCCGTCCGCGAGGCGGCCCGCGCCGACGCCGTCGATCTTCTTGAAGATGGAGCCTGCCGAGGGCTCGGTGTCGAGCGGCGGGTGGCGCGCGGCCCGCCATTCCAGGTTGGCGCGGACGGTCTCGCGCAGCACGGCCGGGTCTTCGGGCGTGAGCGCGAACGTCGCCGAGAGGACCGAGTGCGGGTCGTCGTGGAGCGTCGAGTAGTCGTAGCCGAAGGCGAACCAGTCGCGGTCCACGGTGTGGCGCTCGCCCGAGGGCGAAAGCAGGTCTGCCGCCTGGACCACTTCCTCGATGAACATCGTCCGCTCGCGGAGGGGCGGCGGCGAGAGAAAGTGCAGGTTCTGCCAGAGCGCCCCGCCGACGGTGCTCGGGATGCCCGCATAGTGCTCCAGGCCCGAGAGGCCCGCTGCGACGGTCGCCTCGACGAGGTCCGGCCAGACGAGCGCGCCGCTCTCGGCGACCACGCGCGTCCCGTCGATTCGGATGTGTGCCGCCCGGTTGCGGACGACCACACCACGGAAGCCGCCGTCGCCGACGAGGATGTTGGCGCCGAGGCCGAGACGGAAGCTGGGCACGCCGGCCGCACGGGCGGCGTCGAGCGCGGCGGCGAGTTCGTCGGCCGTCTCGGGCTCGAAGAAGGCGTCCGCGGGGCCGCCGATCTGGAACGTCGTGAACGGCGCGAGCGCGACGTGCCGGCGGACGCGCGCGAGGTCGACGCCGGGCAGGCGGACGAGGAGCGCCTCGGCGAAGCGGTCGGCGAGGGCGTCCCCGGCCAGCGCCGGATCGGTCAGAGAGAGCACGGCGTCAGTCACAGCGGTGGGGGCGGCGGTCGACCGGAGGGTACGCGAGGCGGTCGGGGGCGTCCGTGGATTTCCATCGGGACCGGCGGGGCAGCGCCCGCAGCGTCAGAGCTGGACGACGAGGCCCGCCTCGGCGCTCCACCGCGTCAGCACGCCGTCGGCCGTGTAGCCCGCCCCGGCCGAGACGCCGACGGGCCCGGCGAGGCCGCGCTGGCCGTAGACGGCCGCGACAAACTGGCGGCGGACGGTTACGGCGCCGTCCGCGCCCACGACGCCTTCCTGGCCCTGGCCGAGGACGAGCGCGACGCGCGTCGGGACGCCCCGGGCGGCTGCCTCGGGCGCGTAGCGTACGGTCGCCGCGGCGGAGACGGCGAGGGCGGGGCGCAGGGCGGCCGTCGTGCGCACGCCGAGCGAGAACTGGCCCACGACGCGCGTCGCCGAGGCCGTCGCGAGCGGCACGTCCGGGCCCGTCACGGCGAGGTAGCGGACGCCGGCCGAGGCCTCCCAGCTCGGCGCGAGGCCCCAGTAGACCTCGGCGAGCGCACTCACGGCCGGCACGACGCGCGCACGCGGCGCGGCCTCGATGCGCACGTTGGCGTAGAGGCCCCGCGACAGCACGCGGTACGCGTCGACCGTCCCGGTGACGTCGGCGCGCCCGTTGCGCTGCACGCGGGCGATCTCGGCGCCGAGCGCGCCCCGCGGCCCGCGCGCCTGAATCCCCCCGCGCGACTCGGTCCACGCGTCGTGGTCCGCGCGGAACGCCTCGACGCGGTGCGACGCCACGGCCTGGATCGCCTGAGCCGACGCTGGCGCCGCGGCGGCAAGAAAGAGGGCGAGCAGCAGGCGGAGCGTCATGGCGAGGTCGAGAAGCCGGTGCGCGTCATCACGCCCCAGGAGGTGTCCTTGCGGAGAAACTTCCAGACGCCCCGCAGCCGCCACCAGACCGTCATCTGGCGGTACCCGATGTTCTCGGCGACGGTCAGCAAGAGCAGTAGGCCGATGTCGCGGACCGAGTGGTAGCGCCGGAAGGCGAACTCGTCGAGGGCGACGGCCGCGATGGACTGTGCGACACCGAGCGCGACGGCGAGCAGCAGCAGCAGGCCCGCCAGCGCCGGGTGGAGCATCCCGGTAAGCCACGCCACCGCGACGACGAGGTAGCCCAGCGCCTCGGCGACGGGCCCGAGGATCTCGACGAGCAGGAAGACAGGCATCGCGACGAGACCGATGCGCCCGTAACGCGGGTTGAACAGCATCCGGCGGTGCAGCCAGACGGCCTCGGCCCCGCCGCGGTGCCAGCGGTCGCGCTGCCGCCCGAGGATGCCGAGCGTGGCCGGGCACTCGGTCCACGAGACCGCGTCGGGCGCGAAGCTGATCCGGTACGGTAGGCCGCGCTCGCGGTAGTAGCGGTGCAGCCGCAGCGTGAGCTCGAAGTCCTCGCCGACGAGCCCCTCACGGAGACCGCCCACGGCCACAATCGCCTCGCGGCGGAAGACGCCGAATGCGCCCGAGATGATGAGCGTCGCCCCGCCGGCGTCCCACCCGACGCGCGCCGCGGAGAAGGCACGGACGTACTCGAGCACCTGGAACCGCGCCAGCCACCGCCGCGGCATCCGGACGCCCGTCACGCGCCCGTGGCGGACGGTGCAGTCGTTGACGATGCCGATCGTGCCGCCGACGGCGACCGTCGTCGCGTCCTCCAGGAACGGCCGGACGGCGCGCTGGATCGCGTCGCGGCCGAGCAGGCTGTCGCCGTCGAGCGTGCACACGAGCGGCGTCCGGCAGTGGTTGACACCGACGTTGAGCGCGTCCGCCTTGCCGCCGTTCTCCTTGTCGACGAGCCACAGGTTGGGGCGGTCGCGGCTGCGGTAGACCTCCCGCACGGGCTTCGTGGGCAGGCTCTCGGTCGGGATCCGGGGGACGGGGACGAGCCGAAAGGCGTCGACGAGGCGCGCGACGGTGTCGTCCGTGCAGCCGTCCGCGACGACGAGGATCTCCTTGTTCGCATAGTCCACGCCGAGCAGCGCGCGGACGGCCTCGACACACACCGCGGCCTCGTTGTACATCGGCGCGACGAGCGTCACCGGCGGCGTGCTCGCCGCCGAGGCGGCCTCGTCCACGTGCCGCGACGCCTGCCAGCGCCGCAGCCGCACCAGCGCGGGCAGCGCCACGGCCGTCGCGACGACGTAGACCGATACCACGACGACGAGGTAAGCCAGCACGAGCCCGCTGGCGGCCTTCAGGGCGAAGTCGAGAAGCGCGCTCATGGCGACGTCCCGGTCGCCTCCAGACTGGCGAGGGCCGGCTCCCCCGAGGCCGGCGCGGACGGCTCCGGCGCAGCGAGGCCGGCCTCGGCGAGGGCCTGCCGCGCGACGCGGTTCCGGCGCCCCGAGCCGCCGGCGAGCGCGTGCAGCGATGCCGCCCGCCCCGACTCGAGCAGGCCGCGCGCGGCGCGCTGCGCGACCCACGGCGACGCGTCCGAGAGCGCGTGCTCGATGCGCGCCGCGTCGCCGGGGTCCTGGCTGATGGCTGCGAGCGCGCTGACGGCGTGGAGCCGGACGACCTCGGAGGCGCTCTCGACGAGCGGGCGCACGGCCCCGGCCTCGGCCGGCCCGCCGACGTCGCGGAGCAGGCGCAGGGCGGCGGCGAGCAACTCGGCGCCGCCCGACCCGCGCACGACTGCCGCCGCAGCGCCCGCGGCGGGGAAGTAGCCGAGCCGCCGCAGCGCCTCGGCGCACGCGACGCGCGTAGACGTGGGCACGTCCGGCGAGGCGAAGGCGCGCAGGAGCGCAGGCCCGGCGGGCAGCCCGTAGAGCGACAGCATGGACGCGACGGCGTTCGTGCCCCACGCCTCGAAGCGGCCGAGCGCGGCGATGAGGCGCTCGGCGTGGCGCGCGTCCTGCGTCCGCGCGAGCGCCCGCGCCGCCGCCATCGCGACGTGCGGCGAGCGGTCGTGGAGCGCGTCCGCGATCGCCGGCCGGTCGGCGTCGGAGCCGAGGAGGCCGAGCAGCCGGATCGCGACGGCGCGGCGGTCCGACCGGCGGGCGCGGAGCAGCCGCCGCGCCCGCGGCAGCAGCGGCGCCATCGCGGCTCCGAGGCGCGTGAGGCTCTCGCCGTCGAGGCGGAGCGCGTACGTCGCCGCCAGATCGAGCGCGGGGCCGTG
>DASWMO010000136.1:0-9364 GCA_036399715.1 Rubricoccaceae bacterium | reverse complement strand
CGAGGACGACGAACTGACGCTCGTGCGCCTCTCGGGCCGGCTGGACGCCGCCCTCGCCGAGGCGCTCCGCGACGGCGGCGGAGGCCTCGGCCCGCTCGGGACCATCGCCGGGCGCTCCGCCTCGCTACCGGACGACCGCCGCGCGCTCGACGGCTGAGCCCTGTGCCGAGACCGCGCGGACGACGTAGACGCCTGGCGGAAGCGCGCTCGCGTCCCACGACGCCTCGGCCTGCCCGCCGCGCGCCACGAGCGTCCCCAGGTCCGCGACGCGGCGGCCGAGCAGGTCGACCACCGACAGCCGGGCCTCGCCATCGAGCCCCTCGACGCGAACCGTGCGGGTGCCGCCCGACGGGTTCGGGAGCGTCGTGACGCGCAGCACGCCCGCGGGGAGTGGCGCGGCCGCTTCCGAGGCGACGCCGAAGGCACGCGTCTGGAACAGCCCCACGTCCGTCCCGGCGCCGATCCATGCGCCGTAGGCGTCCGTCGTGGCGAGGACTGCGTAGACCGCCCGGCCGTCGAGGCCCTGCCCGTAGCGCGTCCACGCGCCCGCGGCATCGCGGCGGAAGAGGCCGTCGTCGGTTCCGGCGATGAGGCCGTCCGGGGCGTCGTAGAACGTCAGCACGCGGCGCCCGTCGAGGCCGGCCGGAGTCCACGGCCCGCCGGGCGTGCGGGCGAAGACGCCCGCCGACGTGCCTGCGAGGTCCAGTCGCGCGGCACCCGCACCGACGGACGTGAAGGCGAACACGTCGCGGGCCGTCATCCCAGCGTCGTCTCGGGTCCACATGCGACCGCCGTCGGTCGATGCAAACACCCGTCCCGGCGGGACTGGCGAGCACCTGTAGAGCGGGCGCCTCCAGAAGTCGGTGACGGCCCCAGCGTACAGCATGTTCGGCCCGGCGACGCCGAGCGACGCGATGTCGCAGTGAGCGAAGACATTGATGGATCCCCCATAGACCGACCGGTAGATGCCGATCGGTCCATACGGGCTTGCCGACGCCGACACGATCTCATCGCCAACCGGCACTGCCGCGCTGGTGAAATTATCGACGAGCGGGTCCGGTATTGGGCCCGGTGGTGACTCGTAACCGACCCACGCAGCCCCGGGAAGCGTGAATTGGTACGGGCTCCGCCGCGCGAATACCACAGTCTCCCCGGGTACCCACGGGACGTCGACGAACCCAAAGACGTCGTCTAGCTGAACAGCCACCTCCCACTCACCTGCGCGAGAGCTGTACGCGGCTCCGTCCGCCGCGACGTGCAGGTCGCCGCCGATGATCCGCAGCGCACGCACGGCGGATTCGACGAATCCGGTCGGCACGGCCAGCCCCTGCAGCCGAGCGGCGAACAGGCCGGACCCGGCGAACCCGTAGCACGGCGGGTCAATCCCGCACTCGCTCTGGCCGGCGGACTCCGCAATCACGTGCGGACCGGAGGCCGCGACCGGCCCGTAGACGTCGAGCGCGTTTCCGGCTGCCACGCCGGGGCGCGTGACGGCCGCCCCGC
This sequence comes from Rubricoccaceae bacterium, assembly GCA_036399715.1. Taxonomy (GTDB): domain Bacteria; phylum Bacteroidota; class Rhodothermia; order Rhodothermales; family Rubricoccaceae; genus DASVSE01. The sequence goes on along the minus strand of DASWMO010000136.1, from coordinate 7,861 downwards.
TCTCGTCGATGGCAACCCCTCCAATGTCGCCTTGGGACAGCCGGACAGCCCCCTGAGCCTCCGCTGCCTGGTAGAACAACCCACCATGGTTCTGGACGCTGAGACAGCCCTCGGCGCTGGAGGACGAGAACCACACGGCTCCGCTGGCAGCAACGGCGACTCCCGAGGGCTGGCCGCTCCCGCTCGTCTGCGTCCACGTCTGCCCGGCGTCTGCCGTCCTGAGGTACAGGGAGACCGGAGTGTAGCCCTGGCATGTGTACCACACGCCCCCAAGTGCGGCGGTGGTCCCCGTGGCGCCGAGGACGCGCAGGTACCCGTACGTCGAAAGCTGGAGGGAAGAGGCACGGCTGACCAGGACGTCGTCCGGCGGTACAGCGCCCGATCCGAGATCGCATACGCGACATCGCCGACGGCAACGCCGACAATGTTGACCCCGTCGAGGCCCCACGGCTCCCACGTCGCGCCGCCGTCGACGGAGCGGCGGACGCCATTGGAAAACGCGCCGATGAGAGCGTCGCCATCGGTCGCGATGCGGCGCGGCGCGGCGTTCTCCGAGACGACGGTCCACGTCTGCCCGCCGTCGCGGGTCACGCCGAGGCGCTGGCCGACGCGGGCGAAGATGCGGCCGTCGGGCGCGGAGCCGACGATCTCGTGGGCGCGCGTCCACGGCCCCGCGGCCGGGCGGAAGGTCTGAGCGCCGGCCGCCGAGGCGAGCAGGAGCGCGAGCAAAACGGAGGCGAGTCGCAAACGGGTCATCGGCCAGCCCGGAAGATGTGCCCGCAGTGTAGGGCGCACGTCGTGCCCGGACAACATCAGGTTTGAGGACCTGCAGCGTGACGCTCGGACCGCCCCCCGCGGTCATGGTGCCCGGACCGCCGGGATACCCGGACCGGGGGACAGGGCTGCTCCACCCTTCCCCGATCAGCCTCCGGGGGTGGCGGACGTGGTCGCCCGGGTCACGAAACGCCTCCCACACACGGCGGAACTGCTCCACCACCTGACGGAAGTGCTCCACCGCCCGGCGGAAGTGCTCCATCACCTGGCAGAAATGCTCTACCAGGCAACGGAACAGCTCTACCACTTGACGGAAGTGCTCTACCACACGACGGAACTGCTCCAGCAGGCAGCGAAACAGGGACGGCTCCCCACTTTCGCCCCACCCGAACGAAAGAGTTGCCCTGATGCCCGTCCCCGGCACGTCCGCCCTACGACGGCGCCCGCTCCGACAGAGCCGTCTCTCAGAACGCGAGCACCCGCTCGATGCCGGCGTCGAGCCGCGCCCGCGCCGAGTAGACGTCGGCCTCGATCTGCTTCGAGAACGCGATCGGCAGGTCTGCCCCGGCGATGCGGACCGGCGGCGCGTCGAGGTGCGCGAACGCCGCCTCGGTGACCTCGGAGGCGACCTCGGCGCCGAAGCCGCCCGTCCGCGCCGCCTCGTGAAGCACGACGAGGCGGCCCGTCTTCTGCACGCTCGCGAGGACCGCCGCGCGGTCGTAGGGCACGAGCGTCCGGAGGTCGATGATCTCGATCTCCGCCCCGCGCGCCGCCCACGTCTCCGCCGCGGCCTCGGCCCACGACACGCCGACGCCCCACGTGACGAGCGTCAGGTCGCGGCCCGGCCGCACCGTCCGGGCGACCCCGAGCGGAATGGCATAGTCGGCGTCGGGCACCGGCCCTTTGAGGCCGCGGTAAAGCGCCTTGTGCTCGAAGAACAGGACCGGATTCGGGTCCGTGATGGCGGCGCGCAGCAAGCCCTTCGCGTCCTCGGGCGAGCCCGGCACGACGACCTTGAGGCCCGCGACGTGGCAGAACCACGCCTCGGGGCTCTGGCTGTGGAACGGCCCCGCCCCGATGCCGCCGCCGAACGGCGCGCGGATCGTCACGTTCACCGGCTGGCCCCACCGGTAGTGCGTCGCGGCGAGGTTGTTGACGATCTGATTGAAGCCGCACGTGATAAAATCCGCGTACTGCATCTCGACGATCGGCGTGAACCCGGCGATGGCGAGCCCGAGCGCGGCCCCGATCGCGCCCGACTCGATGATGGGCGTGTTGCGGACGCGGTCCGTCCCGAATCGCTCCACGAAGCCGGCCGTGAGCTTGAACACGCCGCCGTACTCGGCGATGTCCTGGCCCATCAGGACCGTCCGCGGGTCGGCGTCCATCGCGTGGCGCAGGCCGCTAGAGAGGGCGTCGATAAAACGCGTCTCGGGCGCCGGGGTGCCGTCTGGGACGCCGTGGGGTGCGAGGTGGAGCGCGGGCGCCGCGGGCGCGAACACGTCGGCGTGCTCGCGCTCGGGCGTGCTCGTGACCTCGGGCTGCGTGAGAGCCCACTCGGCGACGGCGTCGACTTCGGCGATGAGGGCGGCGTCGAGGGCGTCGAGGTTGGCCTCCGGCGTGCCCTGCTCGATCACGCGCGCGCGGAAGCGAGCGACCGGGTCGCGAGGCGCCCACGTGTCGAACAGCTCCTGGGCAACGTACTTGACGCCCGAGGCCTCCTCGTGGCCGCGCATGCGGAAGGTCTTGGCTTCGACGAGCGTCGGGCCCTCCCCCGCTCGCGCGCGGGCAGCAGCAGTCTGGATTGTTGCAATAACGGCGTCCAGGTCGTTGCCGTCTACGATCACGCCCGGCATCCCGTACCCGACTGCCGCATCAGCGATGTTCTCGACAGGAATGGCGTCGGCCGTGGGCGTCGAGAGGCCGTAGCCGTTGTTCTCGACGACGAAAATGACGGGCAGCTTCCAGACCGCCGCGAGGTTGAGCGCCTCGTGGAAGTCGCCCTCGCGTGTCGCTCCTTCACCCGTGAACGCGAGCGCAACGGCGTCCGCGGGCGTGTTGTCTGTCCCGCCGAGGCGCGCCGCGAGCCCGAAGCCCGTCGCGACGGGCAGCATCGCCGCGAGGTGCGAGATCATCCCGACGATGTGCTTCTCGGGCAGGCCGACGTGGAACGTGCGGTCGCGGCCCTTGGTGAAGCCCCCGTCGCGGCCCATGAGCTGGCAGAACAGCGGCCGCAGCTCGACGCCGCGCGTCGTCCAGACGCCGAGGTTGCGGTGCATCGGCAGCACCCAGTCCGTCTCGCGGAGCGCGAGCGCACAGCCGACGGCGATGGCCTCCTGTCCGTACCCCGAGAACCACTTCGAGAGGCGGTTCTGGCGGATGAGGCGCAGCATCTTGTCCTCGACCGCGCGCGGCAGGCGGAGCGCGCGGTACTTCGCGAGGCGGTCCGCGGCAGTTTCAGGGTCGGGGCGGGCGGGGGCGAGCGTCGTCGGGGGCATCGGGCGGCGGGGCGCGGGGGCGGCAAGGTGCCGCGCGCCCCGGCGGGCGTCAACCCGGCGTGGAATCTTCGCGGCGCGGGGGGCGGGCCTCCGCCGAGGTTGCACCGGGCGGGCCGGGCGGCGACCTTCCGCCTTCCGCTTTCGCCGTCCATGCTGAACTACATCTGGGCGGGGCTCATCGTGCTGAGCTTCGCCTTCGCCGTCGGCTCCGACGCGCTCGACCTCACCCGCGACACGTACCGCAACGGGAGCCCGCTCCCGGTCGCACTCGACCTCGCGGCGCCCTTCGACCGGACGGCCGACGAGCAGCCCGCGACGCTGCGGATCGACGCCGGTGCGTTCCGCGACCACTACGGCGCCGACTCCTCGGCGACGCCGGACTCGGCCTATGCCGCCACGCTGCGCCGAACCGAGGGCGGATACGAGGTGCGCCTCGACGACGCCGAGGCGGTCCTCCCGGCTCCGCTCGATGCCGTCCGCGACGCGGCCAACCCGCGCGACAAGGTGCTCCAGGGGCGTCTGGTGAACTTCGCCGTCGGCCCCGGAGGCATCCGCGCCTCAGGCGGACTCGCCTTCGCGCCGGTCCGCTTCGTCAAGCTCACGGCCATCACGGCCGCCGCGCTGGACATGGCCGAAACCGCGGCGACGCTCGCGCTCGGCCTCATCGGCGTGCTCGTGCTCTTTCTCGGGCTGACGCGCATCGCCGAGGACGCCGGCATTGTTCGGGCGCTCGTCCACGTCGTCCGGCCCCTCCTGCGGCCGCTCTTCCCCGACGTCCCGCCGGACCACCCCGCGCTCGGCATGATCGCGCTCAACCTCGCCGCCAACGTGTTCGGCCTCGGCAACGCCGCGACGCCGTTCGGCATCAAGGCGATGGAGGAGTTGCAGACGCTCAACCCCAACCCGGACACGGCCTCGGACGCGCAGGTGATGCTGCTCACGATCAACACGGCGTCCGTGCAGCTCGTCCCACCGGTCCTGCTCGTCGCCCTCATCGGGCTCGAGATCAACGCCGTCTACGGCGCCATCGTCCTGACGACGTTCGGCGCACTCGCGGTCGGCATCGTGGCGGCCAAGGTGCTCGCCCGGAGCAAGCGCTACCGCCTGCCCCCGGCGCCCCCGCTGGCCGTCCCCGTCTCCACCCCGGACCCCGCCTGAGCCATGGAGACGTTCCGCAACGCCGTCGGGCTCCTCTCGACGTTCGTCCTGCCGCTGATGATCGTCGGGATCCCGCTGTACGGGCTCGCCCGGCGCGTGCCCGTCTACGAGTCGTTCGTCGAGGGCGGTAAAGAAGGGTTCTCGGTCGCCGTTCGGATCATCCCGTACCTCGTCGCGATCCTCTTCGCCGTCGGCATGTTCCGCGCCTCGGGCGCGATGGAGGCCCTGACGGCCGCCCTCAGCCCGCTGTTCGGCCTCGTCGGCTTCCCGCCCGAGCTGCTCCCGATGGCGATCGTGCGGCCGCTGACGGGCTCCGGCTCGGCCGCGCTCGTCGCCGACCTCGCCACGACGTACGGCGCCGACGACATCCGGACCCGGATGGGCGCGACGATGTTCGGCTCGTCCGAGACCACGTTCTACGTCATCGCCGTCTACTTTGGCGCCGTCGGCATCAAGCGCACGCGCCACGCCGTCCCGTCGGGCCTCATCGCCGATTTTGCGGCCGTGATCCTGGCCGTCTGGGTCTGTCGATTCCTCTTTGCCTAACCTCCTCATGTTTAAAACGCCGCCCACGGGGCGCCTCGTTCTGACGGTGTCCGCCCTCGCACTCCTGTCGGCCTGCCAGACAGAGACCAACACGGGGGCGACTGCCGCTGGACCCGCTCCGGACGCGTCGAACCCGCCCGCCTCGACCGATCTCGTGCTCACATCCCCGGACAGTACGGACTACACGCAGCCGGTCCAGCTGCTCTCGATGCAGAACGGCGACATCGCGTGCTACCTCAACGTCAAGCCCGATGGCGAGCCCGAGCGGACCGACATGGCCGATTTCGGGTTCTGCGAGCGTGAGGACCTGATCGGCCAGCGCGTCGTCCTGACGGTGACGCCGAACCCTGTCCTGGCCGAGTCGTGCCAGGGAGACCCCGACTGCCCCGACACAGAGGTCGTCAACCTCGTGACCGGCATCGACCTCGCCGGCGACGGACCCGCAGCCGACGCCCCCGCGGATTCTGCCGCGAGCGAGTAGCAGCGTCCCGTTCCCCGACGCGTCCCCGCCCTGCCGGGCACACCCGAACCGATGCATTCTGTCGCCCCGCTCGCCGACGGCCCGCCGCGCCTCATCACGACGCCGCCGCCGGTCCGCGCGACGCGCCTGCACGGCGGGCAGCCTGTCCTCGCGCCGCTCGAAGGGCGCGCGTGGGAGTCGCGGGTCGTCCTCAACCCGGCCGCGCAGCTCGTCGCCGGCGAGGCGCTCGCGCGCCTGCTGCCGTCGTGGGGTCTGCCCGAGGCGGCCGCTCGCGCGCTCACGGACGCCGGCGGCGCGGTCGTGCTGTTCTACCGTGCCCAGGGCGACGTCGACGCCGCGCTCGGGATGGCGCCGTCCAGCCTTGGCCGTGCCTTTCTCACGCCGACGATGGACCTCGTCCACCGCGACTCCGAGCCTGCACTCCGCCCCGACGCGCCCTTCCACAACCTCGGTCTCGAAGACCCGCGCTGCACGCGCATCGGCGACACGTACTACCTGTACTATACGGGCTACCAGGACCCCTCGCCGGGCGATGACCTCGACCGCTGCGTCACGGTCTGCCTCGCGACCTCGACTGACCTTACAGCGTGGACGCTTCACGGCTCGGTCCAGGGCGACATCAACGCGGTGAACAACAAGAATGCGGCCCTCCTGCCCGAGCCCGTCGATGGGCAGTACGTGCTGCTTCACCGCCCGATGGAGGGGCCGGACGCGATGGCGATCCACTGGGCGACCGCGCCCGACCCGGCCGGGCCGTGGACGAGCCGCGGCTTCCTCTTCCGGACCTACGCCTACCCCGAGTTCGCGCAGTCGTGGGTCGGCGCGGCCGGTCCGCCGGTCGCCCTCGGCGGCGGACGCTTTCTCGCGATGTACCACCAGGGCCACTTCGGGCATGACGGGACGCGCGAGTACGACCTCGCCGCGGCCCTGCTGGACTTTTCGCGCGAGCAGCCCGTCATGGCGCGCATCGAGCCGCTCATGCGCCCCGAGACCGAATTCGAGCGCGAGGGCGACGACGACCTCGGCGTCGACAACGTCCTGTTCTCGTGCGCGAACCACGTCTGGGGCGACCTGCTGGTCGTGCCCTACGCCGGGGCCGACAGCCGCATCTTCGGCGCCACGCTCCCCCTCCACGCGCTCGTCGCCGCGCTCGACGCCGCAACCGAGGCGCCTGCGCCTGTGTGAAATCGAGAGCCAGCCTGACGGAAGCGCTTTTCAGGGGAAACTCCTGAGGGACTTCTCAGGCCGGACGGCATACCATCGGCTACCTACTGACGCCGAACCCACATGCCGACGCTGCTGACCCCGGAGCACTTCCAGCTTCTCTCGACCCGCCGGCTCACCGAAGCCGTCGCACCGACCGAGCCGTCCGATGAAGGAGTTGTCCCGACCGCTGGCTCGGCTCGGCTGGCACAGATGGCCCGGTTCGAGTTGCGCCGCCGCGCCGGCCAGGTGCCGGTCCGCAACCGCTATGCCAGCGTCACGCTTCGCCGCCGGGTGGGCGGACCCGAAGACACGGCTGTCTAGACGCCGACGACGTCAAACGTAGACCCGCTGACGGGGTCTTTGCGGACCTCGATCCGCACCGGGAAGGCATTTTTGAGCTCTTCGAGGTGCGTCACGACGAGGATTTTGTCGAAGTCGTCCTGGATGGTTTTGATGGCCGCGATGAGGGCGTGGAGCCCGTCGGCGTCCTGCGTCCCGAAGCCCTCGTCGATGACGAGCGTGCGGATCTGCGTGCCGGCGCGCTCGGCGAGCAGTTGTGAGAGCGCGATCCGGAGCGCGAAATTGACCCGAAACGCCTCGCCGCCGGAGTACATCTCGTAGGCCCGCGGCGAGCCCTGCGCGTCCGTGATGGTGATGTCCAGCGTCTCGCGCGTGCCGCCCGTCTTGTTGTCCTTGAGCGTGTCGAGCGAGACGCGCGTCGTGCCCCCCGTGAGGCGGTCCAGCAGGACGTTGGCGCGGTCCTCGACGTCGGGCAGCGTCTCCTCGATGATGAGGCTCGGGATGCCGTGGCGGCCGAAGGCGCGGCGGAGTGTGCCGTAGAGCTTTTGCTCGCGGCGGGCCTCCGACAGGTCGGCGCGGGCGGCGGCGAGCAGGGCACGGTCGCGGGCCGCGGCTTCGAGGCGGGCATCGAGGCCGCCCCGGCGCGCATGGGCATCGGCGAGCGTCCGGGCGGCCGCGTCGCGCTCGGCCGCGATACGCGCGCGGTCGGCCTCGGCGGCCGGGCGCGCGGCGAGGCGTGCGGCGAGTGCCTCGCGGAGCGCTGCCACGCGGGCGGTCTCGGTATCGAGCCCGAGCGCCTCGGCGGCGAGCGTCGCGCGGCGCTCGGCCCACTCGGCGACGCTCCGCCGGACATCCAGCAGGCGCGCCAGGCGCGCCGGGGCATCGCCGAGGCGCGTCA
>DASWMO010000135.1:0-23134 GCA_036399715.1 Rubricoccaceae bacterium | reverse complement strand
GTCGACGTCGCGGCGGAGGGCAGCGATCTCGGCCGGGTGGGACGCGATGCGCGCTCGGTAGCCCGTCCAGATCTGCGCCATGCCCAGCGCGCGGCCCTCGGCCGTCTCGGGCGCCACGCGGGCGTCCGTGCGGACCGCGTCCTCGGCGCGGATCAGCGTCCGCGCCCGGTGCATCGTGCGGACGAGGTCCCAGTCGTCGGCGGCGAACGTGGCGCGATGGAGGGCGTGCTCGATGAGGTCGGTCAACTCCTGCACGGCCGCGCGTGTCTCTGCCGCCTCGGGCGAGCCCGCAAGGCGCGCCTGGAGCGCATCGGGCACGGCGAGCGGGCGGTGGAACGCGACGAGCGCGCGCGAGCGGAACGTCGCTTTGGCGTCGTAGTGCAGCCCGACGGGCAGGAGCGCCGGCGCGGGCCGCCCGGCCTCGGCGGCGAGGACGAGCGCGCGGGCGTAGAGGCGTGCCGCGCCCGAGCGGATCTCGGTGAGGTGCGCGAGGTCGTGGCTCTGCCCCTCTGGGAAAAGCGCCGTGAACGAGCCCGACGCTGCCTCGGCCGCGAGCGCATCAAGGCTCCGCTCGTTCGCCTCGCGCCGCGCCGCCTCGCCCGCGGGTCCGCCACCCTCCGCCCCGCCGTGGTCCACGGCGCGGTAGATCGGGACCGTCCCGAGCCCTCGCATGAGCGGCCCGACGACGGCCCACTTGAGCAACCCATCCCGCGCGCCGAAGACGAGCCGGCCGGGGAAGCGGCTCAGGATGACGGCCGGGTCGATGACGCCATTCGGATGTCCCGCCACGAGCAGTCCCCCGCGGTCCAGCGGCACGTGGTGGGTCCCGACGGCCGCTACCTCGCGGAAGAACAGGTGCAGCATCGTGCGGACGACCGCGCGCAGGAAGCGGTACAGACGCGTCGGGTCGGACGCGCCGGGGAGTGGGGGGACGTGCAGGGCAGAGTTGGGCAACTGGGGGCAGAAGGGTAACGCCACCGTTCCGTTTCGGCACGTCCGGACAGGCCTTCCTCCCGCCTTAAGCTCCGTTTCGTGCAGATCCCGCGGAGTGGCACGGCGATTGTCGAGACTCGGTCAACCCCACCCTCCGCCCCGGCTATGACCACTGCGACTCTCGCGGCCCGCCCGCACGCCTTCGCCCTGCTCCTCGACCGCTACGTCGCCTCGACGCTCTCCGAGGCCGCCTTCGCGGCCGTCTGCGACTTCCCCGAGGAAGCCAACGCGACGCCCGCCGAGCGCCTCGCCTTCGCGCGCTTCTACCTCGATGTCCTCGCCGCCGGCGAGCCCGAGACGCCAATGCCGCGCCCCGACGAAATCGCGGACGTGCTGCAGATCGCGCGCGCCTAACCCGGCACCGCGGTCCGCACGGAGCGAACTTGGGCCGTCCCCCGCCCGCTGCCGTGCCCGCCCACCTGCCCGAGACGCCCGACGGGCGCTACTTCGTCACCGGCGGTCGCCTGTGGCGGCGCTCCAACCCGGACCTTCCCGAGGCCGAGCGCGCTCGCCTCGTCGGCGACCTGATGGACGCTCGCCGGGCCGTCGGCGCAGCCCTGCGCGTGGCCGACGCCGAGGCGGAGCGGGCCGCCCGTGCCCGCGTCGACGCGGCCAAAATTGCCCTCGGCGAGCGCGGCCCGACGTGGTGGGGCGGCGAGGACGTCAACCGCCACGCGCCCCACACGACCGAATACGCCGCGTGGTGGGCTGGCCTCTCGGACGCCGAGCGGGCCGCCGGCGAGGCCCGCCGCTGATCTCGCACGGCGCCCCCGTGCCCTGTTAACCCCGACCCGTCCAGTGCCGATATGGCACGGGCGTTCTCTGCTCCGTTTCTATGATCTCCGACCGTCTGGTTTCGCTCCGCTCCGCCCGCCTCGCCGCCGTCGCGCTGGTCCTCACCCTGACACTGTCGGCCTGCGCCACGTCGGGCGGCGGGGCCGGCGGGTGGGCTGGCCGCCGCGCCGAGGGCGCCCGCCGCGAGACGCCCCGCCCGGCGCCCGCGCCGCCGCTCGTGATCCGCGTGCCCGCCCATCGACCCGAGGCGGCCCCGGCGCCCGCGCCGTCGTCGTCGATCCTGCTGATGCCAGTCGTCGGGTTCGACCCGAGCCGCCTCCAGGACTCGTTCACGTCGCCGCGCTCAGGCGGCCGCACGCACAACTCGATCGACATGCCCGCCCCGCGCGGCACGCCCCTCGTCGCCGTCACCGACGGGACCGTCACGCGGACGACGTGGAACGCCCTCGGTGGGCGCACGCTCTACCTCCGCTCCGCCGACGGCCAGACGGACTACTACTACGCGCACATGGACAGCTACGCGCCGGGCATCACCGAGCACGTCGTCGTCCGCCGCGGCGACGCCCTCGGGACGGTCGGTAGCACGGGCAACGCCCGCGGGCCGCACCTGCACTTCCAGGTGCTCTCGGTCTCGGGCAGCGGCCGCGGCACGCCCGTCAACCCGTACGGCCTGTTCCGCGCTGCCGAGATGGCCGTCGCGCGGTAGCAGACGACGCAAGCGCTGATTTGCGGTGCACACCCACTGCATCGCCGCGACGTGGGGAACTCCCGGAGCGTGAGACAGGGGCGGAACCCGAGGGGCGTCCGGGTCGATCCGGCCCTTCCCTCTCCCGCCCAGCCGATGCCCGACCAGTTCACCATGCAGGACCCGCGGAGCCAGTACCCGCGCCCGCCGTTCCCCCGCCAGCCGCAGTCCGCCCCCGGCGAGACCGCCCAGATGGACCCCGTGCCGGACCACGGCGAGACGACCTACCGCGGCTCGGGTCGCCTGACAGGCCGCCGCGCCCTCATCACCGGCGGCGACTCAGGCATCGGCCGCGCCGTCGCGCTCGCCTACGCCCGCGAAGGCGCCTCGGTCGCCATCAACTACCTCCCCGCCGAAGAGAAAGACGCCCAGTCCCTCGCGGACCTCATCGAGGCCGAGGGCGGCACCCTCCTCCGCCTCCCCGGCAACCTGATGGACGAGGCATTCTGTAACCAGCTCATCGCCGACGCCAACGAGCAACTCGGCGGGCTCGACATCCTCGTCCTCAACGCCGGCAAGCAGGTCACCCAGCCCAGCATCGCCGACATCACGACCGAGCAGTTCGACGCGACGTTCAAGACGAACGTCTACGCGATGTTCTGGCTGAGCAAGGCCGCCCTGCCGCTGCTGCCGCCCGGCGCGGCCGTCATCAACGTGACCTCGATCCAGGGCTTCGACCCCTCGCCCACCCTCCTCGACTACGCGACGACGAAGTGGGCCATCATCGGCTTCACCAAGGCGCTCGCCGCACAGGCCATCGAGAACGGCGTGCGCGTCAACGCCGTCGCCCCGGGCCCGTTCTGGACGCCGCTCCAGCCCTCCGGCGGCCAGACCCAGGAGAAGGTCGAACAGTTCGGGGCGACGACGCCCTACGGCCGCCCCGGCCAGCCGGCCGAGATCGCGCCCGTGTTCGTCTTCCTCGCGTCCCAGGAGTCGGGCTACATCACCGGCGAGGTCTTCGGCGTCACCGGCGGCAACCCGACCTGACCCGCCCCGCGGCGCGCCTCGGCCGAGGCGCGCCGCGTCCGGCTAGGCGTAGTCCTCCATCGGCGGGCACGAGCACACGAGGTTGCGGTCGCCGAAGGCGTTGTCCACGCGCGCGACGCTCGGCCAGAGCTTGCGCTCGCGCGTCCACGGCGCCGGCCACGCGGCCTGCGAGCGCGTGTACGCGTGGTCCCACTCGTCGGCCGTGACCTCGGCGAGCGTGTGCGGCGCGTTCTTGAGCACGTTGTCCGCTGCGTCTGCCGTCCCGATCTCCAGCTCCTGGATCTCGGTCCGGATCGCGATCATCGCGTCGCAGAAGCGGTCCAACTCCGCGCGGCTCTCGCTCTCGGTCGGCTCGACCATCAGCGTGCCGGTCACCGGCCACGACATCGTCGGGGCGTGGAAGCCGTAGTCGATGAGGCGCTTCGCGATGTCCTCGGCCGAGACGCCGGCCTTCTGGAACGGCCGCACGTCGAGGATGAACTCGTGGGCGACGAACCCGCCCGGCCCGCGGAAGAGGATGTCGTAGTGGCCGTCGAGCCGCTTCGCCATGTAGTTGGCGTTGAGGATCGCCGTCAGCGACGCGCGCCGCAGGCCGTCGGGCCCCATCATCGCGATGTAGGCCCACGAGATGAGCAGAATCAGCGCGCTCCCGAACGGCGCCGCCGCGACGGGCCCGATGGCCTCGTCCCCGCCGGTCGCCATGACCGGGTGGCCCGGCAGGAACGGCGCGAGTGCTTCGGTGCACGCGATCGGGCCCATGCCCGGCCCGCCGCCGCCGTGCGGAATCGCGAACGTCTTGTGCAAGTTGAGGTGGCACACGTCCATCCCGAAGTCGCCCGGGCGGCACAGCCCGACCTGCGCGTTGAGGTTGGCGCCGTCCATGTAGACCAGCCCGCCGTTCGCGTGGACGATGTCCGCGATCTCGCGGATCGTCGGCTCGAAGACGCCGTGCGTGGACGGGTACGTGATCATCAGCGCCGCGAGGCGGTCCGCGTGCTGCTCGGCCTTCGCCCGCAGGTCGTCCACGTCCACCTCGCCGTCCTCGCTCACCTTGACGGCCACGACGTCCATGCCGGCCATCACGGCCGAGGCCGGGTTGGTGCCGTGGGCGCTCGTCGGGATGAGGCAGACCGTCCGCTGGTCGTCGCCTCGGGAGAGGTGGTACGCGCGGATCGTGAGCAGGCCCGCGTACTCGCCCATCGCGCCCGAGTTGGGCTGCAGCGAGACGGCCGCGAAGCCCGTGATCTCGGCGATCCACGCGCCGAGCGACCCGATCATCTCGGCGTAGCCGGCCGTCTGCTCGGCCGGCGCGAACGGGTGGACGTTCGCCCAGCCGCCCATCGTGATCGGCATCATCTCGGCCGCCGCGTTGAGCTTCATCGTGCAGCTCCCGAGCGGGATCATCGAGTGCGCGAGCGAGAGGTCCTTGTTTTCGAGGCGCTTCAGGAAGCGCATCATCTCGGTTTCCGAGTGGTAGCTGTTGAAGACCGGGTGCGTGAGATAGTCCGTCGTGCGGACGTGCGCACCCGCATACGCCGTCGCTTCGAACGCCCCATCCCACTCGACACCGAACGCCCGGGCGACGAGGGCGAGGTCGGCCGCGGTCACGGTCTCGTCGAGGGCGATGCCGACGGTCTCGTCCGCGAAGCGGCGCAGGTTGACGCCGTCGGCGCGCGCCGCGTCGATGACGTCGCCGGCCGTGCGTCCGCTCGGGCGAACCCGCAGGGTGTCGAACACGTCGTCGTGAACCGTCTCGTGGCCTGCCTCGGCGAGGGCGGCGGAGAGTGCGAGGGTCGCGCCGTGGACGTACTCGGCAATCTTCCGCAGGCCCTCGGGGCCGTGGTAGACCGCGTAGAAGGCGGCCATGTTGGCCAGCAGCGCCTGGGCCGTGCAGATGTTGGACGTCGCCTTCTCGCGGCGGATGTGCTGCTCGCGCGTCTGGAGCGCCATCCGCAGCGCCGGGTCGCCGTGCCGGTCTTTCGAGACGCCGATGATGCGGCCCGGAAGCTGGCGCTTGAACGCGTCGGCGGTCGCGAAGAAGGCCGCGTGCGGGCCGCCGTTGCCCATCGGGACGCCGAAGCGCTGGGAGTTGCCGAGTGCCACGTCCGCGCCCCACGCGCCCGGCGCCTCGATGAGGGTGAGCGCGAGCAGGTCGCAGGCGGCCGCGACGTACGCGCCCGCCGCGTGCGCGCGCTCCGCGAGGCCGCGGTAGTCCACGATCTCGCCGTCCGTCGCGGGGTACTGAACGAGCACGCCGATCGTGTCGGCCGTGGGCGCAAAGGCTGCCGCGTCGACCGTCTCGACCGCGATGCCGAGCGGCTCGGCGCGCATCCGCACGACGGCGACCGTCTGCGGGTGGACGCGCGCGTCGACGGCGAACGTCTTGCGGGCCCCGCGCTGCGCGCCGACGAAGAGCGACATCGCCTCGGCGGCGGCCGTCGCCTCGTCCAGGAGCGACGCGTTGGCGACGGGCAGGCCCGTCAGGTCCGTCACGACGGTCTGGAAGGTCAGCAGGGCTTCGAGGCGGCCCTGCGCGATCTCGGCCTGGTACGGCGTGTACTGGGTGTACCAGCCCGGATTCTCGAGCACGTTGCGCTGGATGACGGGCGGCGTGAACGTGCCGGCGTAGCCCATCCCGAGGAACGAGCGCGCGGGCGTGTTCTCCCCCGCAAGCGTCGCCGCGAGGGCGAGCAACTCGGGCTCGGAGAGCGCGGCCGGCAGGTCGAGGCGCGCGTCCGTTCGGATGGCGTCCGGCACGGCCGCCTCGGCGAGGGCGTCGAGCGAGTCGAGGCCGAGCGTGGCCAGCATCGCGGCCGTGTCGTCGGGCGAGGGGCCGAGGTGGCGCTCGGCGAACCTGTCCGGGTGGCCCGTCCGGGTGATGACCGTCTCCATGAGCGTGAGCGTGTGGTGTGGATGGTGGACTCTCCTGCGCGAGACGTGATCCGGGGCGGGAGGGGCGAGACGCCGGTCGGGAAAGCGCTTCCGGTCTAACCCTTCGGCCCCGACGTCTTGTACCCCTTCAAGCCTCTTTCTCGAACCGCCGCAGCGTGGCGAGGGCCTGTTTGGCGGCCTCCTGCTCGGCCTCCTTCTTGGACTTCGCCGTGCCCTGCCCGCAGTCCACGCCGTCCACGACCGCAGCGACCGTGAAGCGGCGATCGTGGCTCGGGCCTTCCTCGCTCACGACCGAGTAGACGGGCTGGGCGAGGCCGCGGCTCTGGACGAGTTCGAGGAGGCGGCTCTTGTGGTTGCTGCGGTCCTGAGCAGCGTCCTGCACGCTCGCGTGAGCGTCGAGGACCCGGAGGACGAAGCGGCGCGCGGCGTCGAAGCCGAGGTCGAGGTAGACGGCCCCGAGGATCGCCTCGAAGGCGTCGGCGAGGATGGTGGTGTTGGCGCGGCCCGCCGCCGAGTCCATGTTGTCCGAGAGCAGCAGCAGCGGCCCGAGACCGAGCGCCTCGGCGTAGCCCGCGAGGGCCTTGCCGTTGACGAGCGTCGCCCGCGTGCGCGTCAGGAGTCCCTCATCGCGGTCGGGAAAGGCCGTAAAGAGTGCCTCGGCGACGACGGCCCCGAGCACGGCGTCGCCGAGGAACTCGAGGCGCTCGTTGCTCTCGGTCCCGTCGGTCGGGAGGCCGCGGAAGAGCGAGCGGTGGCGGAGGGCGTGCTCGTACAGGTCGAGCGGCCCGACGGGCATCCCGACGAGCGCCTCGACGGCGCGGCGCGAGACGCCGCGGGCCGTGACCTCGTCGGCAGGCGGTGCAGTGGCCGTCGCGGCGGGCGGATCGACCGTTTGGACGGTCGCCCGAGGCGCCTCCGGCGGGGCCTGCGGGAGTGCCTCGGCGGTCCCGTCGCCCGAGGCGAACGGCACGCCGCGGCGCACGGACCTCCGGAGCCCGCCGAACCACGACCGCATGAGGCGCGCGCTGCGGCGGAAGGTGCCGTCCGGGGCCATCGTGCGGGGTGCGTCGGGTGAAGTCCGGCAATGTCCCCACGCGCCGCGGCGTCGGCAAGGGAAGAAGGAGGGGAGGAGGGGCGTTTCGCTCGACCGATTCCGCAGTCAGCCGCGAGGCGCCCGCCGAACCAAATCGCGCCGCCTCGGTGTGACGCCGACTACGACTCACGACCACCCGACTCTATGCCTGCCTCGGTCAACCCCGCCACTGGCGAGACGCTCGCCGACCACCCGGACCTCTCCGACGACGAACTCGACGACGCCCTCGAACGTGCGTCGCAGGCAGCAGCCCGGCAGCGCGAGACGCTGCTCGACGCGCGCGTCGCGGCCGTGCACGCGCTGGCGGACCGTCTCGACGCCGATGCGGAACGCCTCGCGCAGGTGGCGACGGCCGAGATGGGCAAGCCGATCGTGCAGGCGCGCGCCGAGGTCCACAAGTGCGCGGTCGCTGCGCGTGCCCTCGCCGCGATGGCCCCCGACGCCTTTGCCGACAGTCCGCGCCCCGCTGCCGCGCCCAGCGCCTTCGTCGCGTACGAGCCGCTCGGGACGGTTCTGGCCATTATGCCGTGGAATTTCCCGTTCTGGCAGGCTGTCCGCGCCGCCGTGCCGGTCATTCTCGCCGGCGGGACCGTCCTCCTGAAGCATGCGCCGAATGTCCGCGGCTGCGGCGACGCCCTCGCCGACGCCTTCGCTGAGGCGCGCCTGGGCGACGGCGTCTTCGAGCACCTCGCCATCGCCGACCCGCGCGTCGCGGCCGTCATCGCGGACGACCGCGTGGCCGCGGTCACGCTCACGGGATCGGAGCGGGCGGGTCGGGCCGTCGCCGCGCAGGCCGCGGCCGCACTCAAGCCCGTCGTGCTCGAACTCGGCGGGTCCGACCCGTTCGTCGTCCTCGCGGACGCCGACATGGACGCGGCCGTGCAGGCGGGCGTAACGGCTCGCATGCAGAACACCGGGCAGAGCTGCATCGCCGCCAAGCGGTTTATCGTCGAGGCGCCCATTGCGGCCGCCTTTACCGAGGCATTCGTCGCCCGCGTGGCTGCCCTCCGCGTCGGCGACCCGCTCGACGAGGCGATGGACGTCGGGCCGATGGCCCGGGCAGACCTGCGCGAGGGCCTGCTCGACCAGACGCGCCGCGCGGTCGCACAGGGCGCTCGCCTCGCCACGGGTGGGACGGCGCTCGACGGGCCGGGCTTTTTCGTCGCCCCGGGCGTGCTCGTCGAGGTCGCCGAGGGCATGGTGCCGTACACCGAGGAGCTGTTCGGACCGGTCGCCTCCATCACGGTCGCCCGCGACGAGGCGGACGCGGTGCGGCTGGCGAACGCGACGCGATTCGGCCTCGGCGCGTCGGTCTGGACGCAGGACGCTGCGCGGGCCGAGCGCGTCGCGCGGGCGGTTCGGGCGGGCGTCGTGGCCGTCAACGCGCTCGTGGCGAGTCAGGCCGAGCTGCCCTTCGGCGGCGTCGGCATCTCGGGCATGGGCCGCGAACTGGGCGTCGAGGGCCTGCGGCAGTTCGTCAACGTCAAGGCCGTCTGGCGCGCGTAGCGACGCCTGCCTAGTTGCCGAAGCGCGCGTTGACGACGGGGTTGAAAATCGAGCCGAACGTGTACGACACCCCGAGGCCCATGAAGTACTGGTAGCCCGTCGCGAGCTCGCGCTGGCGCGTGAGGATCTCCTCGGGCGTCGCGCCCGCCGCGGGCAGGTTGATCTGGTCGCGGATGATCGAGGCGTTGCCAAACACGTTCAGATTGAGCCCCTGTACGATGCGCAGGTCGAGGTTGCCGCCCAGGCCAAGCTGGTATTTGCCGGCCCGCGTCGCGATGCTGGACGCGTCGACGGAGACGTCGGCCGAGCCCCAGGGCTGCGCGAACACAGCCGTCGCCGAGACGCGGGGACGCAGGTTGACTTCGCGCGTGCGCCCGAACAGCGTCGCGTCCACGTACGCCGCCACCTCCCCGTCGAGCGCGGCCGCGAGGCGGAGCTGTCGCCGCGTGGACTCGGCGTACGGGTAGACGTTGTACTCGACGGCCGGCCCGCCCGTGAGGCGGCCGTCGTAGTTCTGGAACGTCGACCGGCGCGCGTTGAGCTGGACCGCGGCCGACCAGTGCCCGGAGAGCGCGCGGACGAGCTGGGCGAACAGTCCCTGGCTGGAGCGGCGGCTGACGAACGTCGTGCTGTCGGGGAGCTCGAACGCGTCGCGCTCGAGCGACGCGTTGGGCTGAATGCGGAGCTTCCACCGGTCTGTCACGCGTGCGGCCGAGACCGAGCCGAACAGCTGTACCGACGACGTCTGCTGCTGCCCGTTGAAGTAGCCGTTGCCTTGGATGCGGAAGACCCACGCGTTCCACGGGTCGGCGGCGGGCACCGCAGCGGGCGCACCGGCCGCGGGCGCGGCGTAGGCGACCGAGAGGCGGTCCGCGAGGCCCGTCCGCGCCGCGAAGCCGGCAAGGCCGAGCGACAGCCGCGACAGCAGCGCCCGCCGCTGCGCGTCGTCGGTCGCGCCGGGCTCCGTCTGGACCGTCAGCGTGTCCGTGCGGCCGGCCGCCGCGCGGCGCCCGCGCAGGAACAGACTGTAGCGCTGCCCGCCGCCGCCGGTCTCCTGGCGCGTCACGAGGACCGCCACGTCGGCGCCGCCGGGGTCGCGGACGAAGCGCACGAACGGGACCTCGGTCTGGAAGAAGTCCACGTCGCAGCCGGGAACGTAGCCCGGGCAGTCCACGGAGACCGTGAGAGCAGGGTCGGCCGGTCCGTCGGGCGTCTGGGCGCCGGCGGGGCGGGCGGCAAGCACGGCGGCGAGCCCGACGGCGAGCAGCGTGGCGGTTCGGAGCATGGGGCAGGCAAGGGATAGCGGAGGATAGCGGCTGCGGTGCGGCCGGGCGTCACCCGTGTCCCGGCGGCTAGCTTGGCCGCTCACCCGCCCGCCTCGCCCCGATGACGCTCACCTTCTGGGGCGCCGCGCAGACCGTCACCGGCTCGCTGCACCTCGTCGAACTCGAAGACGGCACCCGCATCGTGCTGGACTGCGGCCTGTTCCAGGGCCCGCGCGCCGAGGGCGAGACGATCAACCGCGAGTGGCCCGTCGCGCCGTCGAGCGTCCACGCGGTCGTGCTGTCGCACGCGCACATCGACCACTCGGGCCGCCTGCCGCAGTTCGTCAAGGACGGCTTCGCCGGCACGATCTGGGCGACGCACGCGACGCGCGACCTGTGCGCGCTCATGCTCCGCGACAGCGGCCACATCCAGGTCTCGGACGCCGAGCGGACCAACAAACGCCACCGGAAGCAGGGCACGCCGCTCGTGGAGCCGCTCTACGTCGAGGCCGACGCCGCTCTCGCCGTGGACCGCATCGTCGGCGTGCCGTACAGGTTCGCCTTCGAGCCCGCCCCCGGCGTGCGGGCCGTCTTCCGCGACGCCGGCCACATTCTCGGCTCGGCGACGGTCACCCTCGACGTGACGGAGAACGGCGAGACGCGGACGCTCGGCTTCACCGGCGACCTCGGCAACCCCGGCCGGCCGATCCTCCGCGACCCGGAACCGCTCCCGCCGGTCGACTGGCTCATCTCGGAGTCCACGTACGGCGGCGAGACTCACGAGCCCAACACCGACGCCCGCGACCGCCTCCTCGCGACCGTCAAGCGGACCATCGAGCGCGGCGGGCGCGTCGTCGTGCCGGCCTTCGCGGTCGGGCGGACGCAGGAACTCGTCTACGCCCTCGACCGGCTCGAAGCCGAGGGCCGCCTGCCGCCCGTGCCGGTCTTCGTGGACAGCCCGCTCGCCGTCAACGCGACGGCCGTCTTCCAGAGCCACCCCGAGTGCTACGACGACGACGTGCTCCACACCATGCTCACGGACCCGAACCCGTTCGGCTTCGGGCGCCTCGAGTACGTCCGCGAGGCCGAGCGCTCCAAAGCGCTCAACGCGCTGCGGACGCCGTTCGTCGTCATCTCAGCGTCCGGCATGGCCGAGGCGGGGCGCATCCTGCACCACCTCCGCAACACCGTCGCGGACGCGAAGAACACGGTCCTCATCGTCGGCTACCAGGCGGAGCACACGCTCGGCCGGCGCCTCGCCGAGCGCCACCCCGAGGTCAAGATCTTCGGCGAGACGTACCCGCTGCGCGCCGAGGTCGAGACCATGTCCGCCTTCTCGGCCCACGCCGACGAGCCCGGCCTGCTGGGCTTTATCGGCGCGCTCGATCGCGACCGGCTCCGGACGGTCTTCCTCGTCCACGGCGAGCCGGACCGCCAGGCGGCCCTCACCGACGCGCTCGGTCGCATCGGGATCGCGGACGTGCAGGCGCCCGCCCGCGGCCAGGTGGTTCGGCTGATGTAGGCGCCGGGCCTACCACCGTTTCGGGGCCGGAAAGAGGCTCGCGACGGCCGCTGCGGCCTGGTAGAGCGTCCCGGCGAGGTCCAGCAGCGGCTGTGCGAGGCGCACGTCCGGCGCAGCGCCGAAGGCGTCGAAGGGCCGCGCGAGCGCGGCTCGCTGTACGAGCAGGTGGAGCGCGACGAAGCCCCAGCCCGTCGGCGCGCCCGTGAGCGCGTGCAGGAGGGGCGCGCCGAGCCACAGCACGCCGGCCGAGACGTGCAGCACGCCGAGGCCGATGAGCACGCCCGGCGTGTAGTGCGTGCCCGCCGAGGCGTGCCGACGGCGCTGTCGCACGAAGGCGCCCCAGCCGTCCGGGGCCGGGCTCGGCACGTGCGCCGCGGCGTCGGGCACGTAGCGGACCTCGGCTGTGCCGGCGACGTGCTGAACGAACAGGTCGTCGTCGCCCGAGAGCGAGCCTGCCGTCGCCGCGAAGCCGCCGACGCGCTCGAAGAGGCTCCGCGGATACGACAGGTTGCGGCCCGTCGCGTGCCACGGCCGGCCCCAGCCGATGCCGGCCGCGGCGAGGGCGGCCGTCTGAAGCGTCTCGTAACGGATGAACCGGTTCAGCATGCCGGGCCGCGGCGCGAGCGGCGCGAACCCGACGAGGACGGCCCCGTCGTCGGCGCCGCCCGGCGCGGCGTGTCGGGCGAGCGTCGCGAGCCACGTCGGCGGCGGCTCCGTGTCGGCGTCCGTGAGCGCGAGGCGGTCGTGGCGAGCGGCGATGATTCCGGCCGTGAGGGCGCGCTTCTTGGGCGGCAACACCGGACCGCCGTCGGCAGCCTCCGGCTCGGAGACGCGGACGAGGCGGAGGGCCGGGTCGGTCGTCGCCGTCCAGCCCGCGGCGGTCCGCTCGACGAGCGCGGCCGTGTCGTCGGCCGAGCGGTCGTCCACGACGACAATCTCGAACAGGGCGCGCCCGGCGGCGTCGCGGTGTGTCTGCTGGCGGAGCGCGCGGAGCAAAACGGGCAGCCTCGCAGCCTCATCGCGAGCAGCGGCGACAACCGAAAACGGTACTGGCGAGACGGCCGCGCTCGGCGAGGGCGGGCCGGGTTCCTCTGCCGGCTCAGGGACAGGCTCGCAGAGGCCATCCGCCGCGAGGCCATCCGCCGCGAGGCCATCCGCCATGCGCCGCCACCCCATCGCGACCCAGGCCCACGCGAGCGTGTTGGCCACAAACGCCACGACGAGCGCAGGAAGGAGAACGTCGGCCACCGGGAGCGTCGGGAGTGAGCACGCAAGATCGCCCGGTATCTTGGCCGCTCGCCGCCGCCCGTCCGATGCCTTCGCGCCCGCCTCGCCCGCCCGCCTTCCCTGAGATGGGGCGGTTGTGGACGGCCGCGAACGGGCTCAGCATGGCCCGGGCCGTCCTCGTCGCGCCGATCGCCGTCCTCGTGTACCGCGGCGGGCCTGTTGGGCCGATGTTCGCGCTCATCGGGCTCGCCATCGCGACCGACTGGTTCGACGGGCGCGTCGCCCGCGCGACGAACACGGTCAGCGAGTGGGGCAAGGTCCTCGACGCCGTCGCGGACAAGCTGGCGGCGGCCGCGATCACGGTCGCCCTGCTCACTCGGCCCGAGCCGCCGAATCTGCCGCTGTGGTTCGTCGCCCTCGCCGTCTCGCGCGACGTGCTGCTGGCCGTCGGCGGGCTCGTGCAGACGCGCCGGCTGGGGCACTTCACGTCCAGCCTGTGGTCCGGCAAGGTCGCCGTGGGCGCGCTTGCGCTCACGGTCGTCGTGGCCCTCCTCGGGCCGCCCATCGCGACGCCGCGCGTGATGGAGGCGCTCGTTGGGGCGACGGCGGCCGTGATGGTGGTCTCTGTCGTGAAATACACGGCGCGCTTCGTCGCCATCGTGCGCCACGGCGAGGCGGCCCTCGGCGGCACCGCACCGCATCCTCCGCGCGCCGCGCCCGTCGGGCCGAACCGCTAGCCGCCCCGCCGGCGCCCGCCCCGCACGCGGTCTCCGCGGATCCCGAGGCCGCACCCCGTCGTCTTTCCAGCTCCCCACCGCGCGACGCCGTCGCGACGCCGCATGGCCCTGTTCGGATTCAAACGCAAGGACCCCACGCCCGCCGAGCAGGAGGCCCTCGACGCCGGCCTAGAGAAGACGCGTGTCGGCTTCTTCGAGCGCATCTCGAAGGCCGTCGCCGGCAAGGACACCGTCGACGAGGAAGTTCTCGACGACCTCGAACATGTCCTCGTCGCCTCCGACGTCGGCGTCAAGACGACCGTCGAGATCATCAGGCGCATCGAGGCGCGCGTCGCCCGCGACAAGTACGTCTCGACGGCCGACCTCAACGGGCTCGTCCGCGACGAGATCTCGGACCTGCTGCTCGCGACCGACCCCGGCCGCCCGGCCGACTTCGAGGCGCCGCTCCCGAGCCGCCCGCACGTCGTGATGGTCGTCGGCGTCAACGGGGTCGGCAAGACGACGTCGATCGGCAAGATGGCCAACGCCTACCGGCGCGCCGGCAAGAAGGTGCTCCTCGGCGCGGCCGACACGTTCCGTGCCGCCGCGACGGAGCAGCTCGACATCTGGGCTACGCGGGCGGGCGTCGAGATCATCAAGCAGTACCAGGGCGCCGATCCCGCGGCCGTCGCCTTCGATACGCTTGCCGCTGCCAAGACGCGCGGCTCCGACATCGTGATCATCGACACCGCCGGCCGGCTCCACAACCAGGTCGGTCTGATGGACGAGCTCTCGAAGGTGCGCCGCGTGATGGACCGCCAGGTCCCTGGCGCGCCCCACGAGGTCCTGCTCGTGCTCGACGCGAGCACGGGCCAGAACGCCATCCGCCAGGCCGAGGCGTTCACGGCTGCCGTCGAGGTCACGGGCCTCATCCTGACCAAGCTCGACGGGACGGCTAAGGGGGGCATCGCCATTGGCATTTCGAACGAGTTCAAAATTCCGGTAAAGTATATCGGCGTCGGGGAGGGCGTGAACGACCTCCAGGTCTTCGACCGCGGCCTCTTCGTCGAGGCGCTGTTCGGCGGCCGCGGCGTCGCCTAGCCGTGCCGTCGGCGGCCGGCCGGGTGCGGTTCGCCGCGCGGCGCCGTCCGTTCACGTTCCGTCTGCGACGATTCGGCCGGCCGGGCTTGGTTCTTCACCCTCCGTGCCGCACTTTGACCCTGGGCCTGCGTGCCCGACGGCCTGCGAGCCGACTTTACTCACCGCGTCTCCCCAGCTCGGGCCTATGAGCGCTCGCTACACCTCCGCTCTCTCCGGGAGCCGTCACATTCTGGAACCGGCGATGCGTCCGCTGCTCGTCCTGCTCGTCGCCCTGGCGACGCTCGGCCGCCCCGCGGCGGCACAGGCCGCATACACGCCCGAGTTCGACCTCGACCTCGTGACGATGCGCGCCGACTCGGCGAGCGCGCCCCGGCTGGACGTCTACACGGCGATGCCGGTCCAGAACCTGCGATTCGTCTCGCGCTCGACGGGCTTCGAGGCGACCTATGCCGTGACCGTCAACGTCCACGCGCTCGGCGAGGGCGGCGCCCAGGGCGGCCTCTTGGTGAGCCGCACGTTCGAGCGGGCCGTCCGCCTGCCGGACTATGCGGCGACGCAGAACCCGACCGGGATGGACCGCGCCGTCGAGTCGCTCGCGGTCCCGCCGGGCCGCTACACCGTCACGGTCGCCGTCGAGGATGGCGTGAGCGGGCGCTCGTTCAGCCGCGAGGCCGGGCACGTCGTGCGCCCGATGGAGGCCTCGGGCGGCCGCCTCGCCGCCATGAGCGACCCGATCCTGCTCGACCGCTACGATGCCGACGCGCGGACGTTCGAGCCCAACGTCGGCGCGGCGATCTCGACCGAGCAGGACGACTTCACGGTCTACTACGAGCTCTACGCCGACGCTGCGGCGGCGCTTCGCGTGACGTACGCCGTGACCGAGCAGAACCGGGTTCGCGAGCGGCCGAGCTTCTCCGCGCTCCTAGGCCTCGCGCCGCGGCAGCAGGCGGACCTCGGCACGCCGGTCGCCTTCTCTGAAGACATCGACGTCCCCGCCGGCCGCACGCCGGCCGCCTTCCGCGTCGAGACCGAGCGCCTGCAGGTCGGCGACTACGCCCTCACGGTCCGCTTGGAGACAACGACCGGCGACCTCGTCGCCGAGACGACGCGCCCGTTCTCGGTCCGCTGGATGGGCCTCGAAGGCCAGATTGCGGACCTCGACCTCGCCATCTCGCAGCTCCGCTACGTCGCCCGCGACCGCGACCTCGACGCCATCCGTCGTGCCGCGACTCCCGAAGAGCGCACGCGCCTTTTCCGCGCCTTCTGGGACAGCCGCGACCCGACGCCCGGCACGGCTCGCAACGAGCGTATGGAGGAGTACTACTTCCGCGTCGCCTACGCCAACGAGCGGTACTCGCGCCTGCGTGACCTCGGCTGGAACACGGACCGCGGCGAGGTCTACATCCGCTTCGGCGCGCCGGACTTCGTCGAGGAGCACCCGTTCAACTACGGCACAGACCCGTACCAGATCTGGTACTACAACGGCCAGGGCCGACGCTTCATCTTCGTCGACCAGAGCCGCCTCGGCGACTTCCAGCTGCTCGTCCCCATCTGGGACGACCGGACGCGGATGTAGGGCATGGGGGATGAGGGAATGCCGTCGGCTAGCTTCCGGCAGCCCCCAGATCTGCCCATGCTCCAGCCGTCTGTCCCTAACCCCGCAGCGCCCCGCGTCGTGTTCATGGGCACGCCGGACTTTGCCGTCGCGTCCCTAGACGCGCTCGTCGAAGCCGGCCTCGCGCCGGTCGCCGTCGTGACGGTGCCGGACCGGCCGGCGGGGCGCGGGCAGGCCGTCCGCGCCTCGGCCGTCAAGCTCGCCGCCGAGCGCCACGGCATCGCCGTGCTGCAGCCCGAGTCGCTCCGCGACGAGGCGTTCGGGGCCGCGCTGGCCGCTCTCGCGCCGGACATTCTGGCCGTCGTCGCGTTCCGGATCCTGCCGCGCGAGGTCTACGAGACAGCCCGCCTCGGCGCGTTCAACCTCCACGGCTCGCTCCTGCCGGCCTACCGCGGCGCGGCCCCCATCGCGCGGGCGCTCATGGACGGCGTTCCCGAGACGGGCGTCACAACGTTCCTGCTGCGCCCGACCGTCGACACGGGCGACGTGATCCTCACGCGCCGCACGCCCGTCGGGCCGGACGAGACGGCGGGCGAGGTCCACGACCGCCTCGCGGCCATCGGCGCCGAGGCGGTCGTCGAGACCGTCCGCCGCCTCGCGGCGGGTGATGTGACGCCCGAGCCGCAGGACGACGCGCAGGCCAGCCCGGCGCCCAAGCTCTTCCGCGACGACGCCCGCATCGACTGGAACCGGCCCGCGCGGCGCGTCCACGACCATATCCGCGCCCTCTCGCCTGCACCCGGCGCGTGGACGATGTGGGCCACCGGCTCGGGCTCCGAGACGCTCAAGGTGTTGCGGACGCGCGTCGTGGCTGAGACGGGCGTGCTCGGAGCGGCAGGGGAGATCATCGAGGCTGGCTCGAGGCTCGTCGTGGCCTGCGCCGATGGGGCCGTCGAGGTCGTGGAGGCGCAGCGCGAGGGCAAAAAGCGCCTCGCTGCAGCCGACCTGCTCCGCGGCGTCGCGCCGGCCGTCGGCGACCGCCTCGGCTGACACGGCTGCAGACGCGCCCCGGCGCGGCGTGCCAGCCCCGTACCTTCGGGCGTCCCCCGACTCCGCCGCGCCGTCATGTCCAGCCTCGCCCCGTCCCCCACCCCTCCAGACCTCGACGCGCTCACGGACCGCGTGGCGTCCGCCGGGGCATTCGTCGCGCCGCTCCTGGAAGCCGTCGGCCGCGTCGTCGTCGGGCAGCCGACGATGGTCGAGCGCCTGCTGATCGGGCTCCTCACGGGCGGCCACGTGCTGCTCGAAGGCGTGCCCGGGCTCGCCAAGACGCTCGCCGTGAGCACGCTCGCCCGCGCCCTCGACGCCCGCTTCCAGCGCATCCAGTTCACGCCGGACCTCCTCCCGGCTGACCTCGTCGGGACGCTCATTTACAACCAGGGCACGGGCGACTTCGTCGTCAAGAAGGGCCCGGTCTTCGCCAACATCGTCCTCGCTGACGAGGTCAACCGCGCGCCGGCGAAGGTCCAGAGCGCGCTCCTCGAAGCGATGCAGGAGCGCCAGGTGACCATCGGCGAGACGACCTACCCGCTGCCGGACCCGTTCCTCGTCCTCGCGACCCAGAACCCCGTCGAGCAGGAGGGCACCTACCCGCTGCCGGAGGCGCAGGTGGACCGCTTCATGCTCAAGACCGTCGTGACGTACCCGACGCGCGACGAGGAGCTGCTCATCCTGCGCCGGATGGCCCAGACCGCGGCCGCGCCTGCGGTCGTGCCCGTCGTGACGCCGGCCGAGATCCGGACGGCCCGCGCGGCCGTCGGCGAGATCTACGTCGACCCCCGGGTCGAGGAATACATCGTCGACCTCGTCCTCGCGACGCGCAACCCGGAGCGCTACGGCCTCGCGGACTTGGGCGGGCTCATCGCCTACGGGGCGAGCCCGCGCGCCTCGATCGCGCTCGGCCTCGCCTGCCGCGCCCACGCGTTCCTCCGCGGGCGTGCCTACGCCACGCCCGACGACGTCCGGGCCATTGCCCTCGACGTGCTCCGCCACCGCGTCGCGGTGACCTACGAGGCCGAAGCCGAGGAGGTCGCCTCCGAAGGGATCGTCGGCCGCGTCCTCGACGCCGTTCACGTGCCCTGAGAGTGGAAGGGTGAAGAAGTGGAAGGGTTGGAAAGGGAAACCCTTTGAGGGACGCCACGCCCGCACGTGACCCGCTTGTCCCCTTCCACCCCTCATCCGAAGGACGGCGAAGCCCACCTTCCACCCCTTCAACCCTCCTCCGATGCGCCCTGCCGCCCCGTTTCGCAAAGAGGCGATCACCGTCGCCGAGATCGTCGAGCACCTGCGGTCGCTCGCGAGCATCGAGATGGAGCTCACCAATGCCGCCCCGGCCGAGCGGCGGCCGCTGACGGAGAGCCACGTCCACCGGCCGGGCCTCGCGCTCGCGGGCTACACCGAGCTGTTCACGTCTGAGCGCATCCAGGTGCTCGGCAACACCGAGGTCCGCTACCTCGCATGGCTCGGCGAGACCGGCGGCGCCGAAGCGTTCGAGCGCCTCGTCGCCTTCGAGGTGCCGTGCGTCGTGCTCACGGCCGGCAACACGCTCCCCGAGGCGCTCCTCGCCATCGCCGACGCGCACGGCGTGCCAGTCTACCGCACGCCCGTCCCGACGGTCCCGTTCATGCTCACGCTGCGGGACCTGCTCGAGGACCAGTTCGCGCTCCAGCTCACGCTCCACGGCTCGCTCGTGGACGTCTACGGCATCGGCCTGCTCATCACCGGCCCGGCGGGCATCGGCAAGTCCGAGATCGCCCTCGACCTCGTCGAGCGCGGCCACCGCCTCGTCGCCGACGACGTCGTGATCGCGACGCGCAAGGGCTCGGACGTGCTCATGGGGACCGGCACGGACCTCGCCAAGCACTTCATGGAGGTCCGCGGGCTCGGCATCCTCGACGTCAAGGCCATGTTCGGCGTCCGCGCGATCCGCTACCAGAAGCGCATCGAGGTCGTCGTGCGCGTTCACCCGTGGGACCCCGCCGAGGAGTACACGCGCCTCGGGATGGTCGACGAGAACCAGACCATCCTCGACGTGCCGCTCCCGCTGGTGAAGCTGCCCGTCACGCCGGGCAAGAACGTGACCGTCCTCTGCGAGGTCATCGCGATGAACCACCTGCTGCGCCACTACGGCTACGATCCGGCCGACGAGTTCGCGCGGCGCCTCAATGAGCAGATCGCTCGCAAGCGCGCCTCCGGCGGGGGACGCACGCAGCAGCGCGGCGTCGAGTGGTTCGAGACGGACATCGAATAGACGTGAGGGGGACCGAGGCGCCCCGAGGCCTTCATGGGGATTATCCGGATGCGCGGTCTATCTTTTGAGACACCCGCCGCCGCCCCGATGTCACCAATCCCGCCCATGGGGCGCCTGTTCTCGCTCGCCCTCCTCGCTGTTCTCCTCGTCGGGTGCGGAGACGACGTGCCGATCCGCGTCGCGGCGGCCGAAGCGGTTGCCGGCGCACCGCTCGCCGGCGCCGACACGACCGGCTCGCAGCGGATCCGCCTGCGCGCCGTCGGCGACGTGATGATCGGGACCGACTTCCCGGCCGGCTACCTGCCGCCCGGCGGCCGCTCCGTCCTCGCGGGGGTTCACGATCTGCTCCGCGATGCCGACCTGACGTTCGCCAACCTCGAAGGCCCGTTCCTCGACGGCGGCACGTCCTCGAAGTGCGCCCCGAGCAGCACCCAGTGCTACGCCTTCCGAACGCCGACGCGCTACGGCCGCTACCTCGTCGACGCCGGCATTGACCTCGCGAGCCTCGCCAACAACCACGCGCAGGACTTCGGCGAGGAGGGCCGCACGTCCACGATGGAGATGCTCGACGGCCTCGGCATCGCGCACTCGGGCCGCGCCGGGACCGTTGCGACGGTCGAGAAGAACGGCCTCCGCGTGGCGCTGATCGCGTACCACGCGGCCGACCACTCGAACTACCTCAACGACGAGCCCGCGGCCGCCCGCTTCGTCGCCGAGGTCGCGCGGACGCACGACGTCGTGATTGTGTCCTTCCACGGCGGCGCCGAGGGCGGGCGCATCCACGTCCCGCAGGGCCGCGAGACGTTCCTCGGGGAGGACCGCGGCGACCTCCGCCTGTTCACCCACACCGTCGTCGATGCCGGGGCGGACTTGGTGCTCGGCAGCGGCCCGCACGTCCCGCGCGGCGTCGAACTGTACCGCGGGCGGCTCATCGCGTACTCGCTGGGCAACTTCGCGACCTACGGCCGCTTCACGATCCGCGGCGCGACCGCCCTCGCCCCGGTCCTCGAAGTCGAGATGGGCCCCGACGGTGCCTTCGAGGCCGGCCGCATCCTCGCCGCGCGGCAGGTCGGCGACGGCATCCCCGAGGCGGACCCCTCGGGCGAGGTCATCGCGCTCATGCGCAGCCTCTCGGCCGACGACTTCCCCGCGTCCGAGGCGACGGTCGAGGCCGACGGCACGATCCGCCGGACCGACGGAACGACCCCTTCAGGCACGACCGGCGGTTGAGGTCCGGTGGAGAATGCGCCGGGTGGGCTCCGGCGCCGAGCCCGGAGTTGCGCCGCATCGGGTAAACCCCTACGTTTGCACTCCCCCCGCGGCCCCACCGGGCCGCCCGGACGCGCCCGTGCTCTGGCCCGGTGTTTGCGGACGGGATCCGGTAGTCCCGATCCACCTCCGCGACCCGAGCGCCTGATGTCCCGAAACGTCGTCTACTTCTACGACCACGAAGCCTGCACCTTCGTCCCGGTCCAGCCGGTCCGCCGGGGGCTGTGGCTGCGGGCCGGAGCCGTCCTCGCCCTGTCGCTCGTGATCGCCGCCGTCGGCGTCGGCATTCTGTCGCAGACTGTTACGTCGCCCGTCGAGGTCGCGCAGCAGAGCGAGATCGAGGCGCTCCGGGGGCAGCTCGACCAGGCCAACACGCACCTCGCGTCGTTCTCGACCGAACTCGCGGACCTCGCCGAGACGGACCGCGAGATCTACCGGACCGTCCTTCACGCCGACCCCGTCTCGGAGGGCCGCTTCCGGATGGGGACCGGCGGCGCGCGGGACGAGCGCTTCGGCCGCTTCTCGACGCCGACGCGCGAGCTGCTCACCGAGACCTCGGCGACGTTCGACCGGCTGGAGCGCCAGATGGCCCTCCAGCGGAGGTCCTACGCCGAGCTGCGGACGGCCGCGGGCCGGCGCGAGGCCGTCCTGCGGCAGCAGCCCGCCATTCTGCCCCTCCGCAACGCCCGCATGACCTCGGGCTACGGGATGCGCTTCCACCCGGTCCTGCACGTGACGCGCCTGCACGCGGGCGTGGACTTCGCCGCCGCCTCGGGCACACCGGTCTACGCGACGGGCGACGGGACGGTGAGCTTTGTCGGCACGCGCGGCGGCTACGGCAACGTCGTCGAGATCGACCACCCGCTCGCGGGCCGCATGACGCGCTACGCGCACCTCACGACGGCCGCCCCGGGCATCCGCGAGGGCACGCCCGTCCGCCGCGGCCAGACGGTCGCGTACAGCGGCCACTCGGGCATCTCGACCGCGCCGCACCTGCACTACGAGGTTCGGCAGCTGGACGAGGCGCGGACGTCGACCAACCCCGTCGAGACGTTCGTGCCCGGGGTGACGCCGGCCGAGTACCGCGAGCTGCTCGCGACGTCGCGCTCGGGCGCCGCTTCGTTCGACTGACGCCCTCGCCGCAACAGGGCCGCCGCAACCGGCTGTCGCGACCGGTTCTCGCGGTGCCGGCTCGCCGTGCGGAACATCGGCGCGCGGCGCCCGTGGGGGGATTGCATTTCCGAAACGGCGGGCCTATCGTGCGCCCTCCGCTCCCCTCTCTCCCTCCCGCATTATGTACTGGACGCTCGAACTCGCGGCGACGCTCGAAGACGCGCCGTGGCCGGCGACCAAGGACGAGCTCATCGACTACGCCGACCGGACTGGCGCGCCGGCTGAGGTCATCCAGAACCTCGAGGAGATGGACGACGACGGCGAGCCGTACGAGAGCATCGAGGAGGTCTGGCCCGACTACCCGACGCAGAACGAAGACTTCTACTTCGAGGACGACTGACGCCTCGGACCGACGGTGCCGCTCTCTCGCCATCGAGCCTCCGGACACGCCGTTCGGGGGCTCGTCGCGTTCGGGGGCTCGCCGCGGGACTGCCTCGCGCTGAGCTACCCGGCCTATGCTTCTAGCGCCTGCGTCGCAAAGTCGAACGCTCCGAGGGCATCGTCCACGAACTGGCGCGCGGCGCGGTCTGCCGAGCCGGGCGTCCCGAAGTCCGCACGCGACGTGTGCAGCGCGTGCTCGCCCTGGCGGACCGAGAAGGCGTAGCCCGACGACGCGCGGCGGATCTCGAGCGAGAAGCCTCGGTGGTAAAAAGCCTGGCGGGTCGGCACGGAGGGCGCGGGGAGGACGGCGGGCACAGGAGTTATCGGCGGGGTGTGCAGGTTCTTTGGCAATGCGCCCGCCGCAGGCCCGCCTTCGACGCGGAATGCGGGTTTCGGCGCTCCGGCGTGACACCGCAGCCGCGTGAACCGCCGTGCGTCTCACTCTGCGACGCACGGCAGCCGGTCCGAGACGGGCTGGCGGTACACTTCCCGTCCACCTGCTCGTCCCCCGATGACCCGGCTCGCCCTCTCACTCGCGTGCGCCGTTGCGCTGTGCGGCTGTTTTACGTTCCGTTCGACCGTCGCCGTCCGGCCGGACGGCAGC
>DASWMO010000134.1:0-24375 GCA_036399715.1 Rubricoccaceae bacterium | reverse complement strand
GCTCGCGGGCTGGCTCGCGGCCGACGTCGGGGCGCCACTGTGGACGGCACTCTCGGGCCTGATCCTGCGGCCCGTCGAGGCACGCGTGCAGGCCCGTTTCGAGCGGCAGGCGCGGGCGGCCCTCGCGGCGCGGCCCGACCTGACGGTCGTCGCCATCACGGGCTCGTATGGCAAGACGAGCGTCAAGTTTGCGGTCGCCGAGGTCCTCCGGCAGCGCTTCAACACGCTCGCGACGCCGGGCAGCTTCAACACGCCGGGCGGCGTGTGCCTCGTCGTCAACAACCAGCTCCGGCCCGACCACCGCGTGCTCGTCCTCGAAATGGGCGCCCGCTACGCACACGACATCCAGGACCTGACGGCTCTTGCGGCACCCGACATCGCCATCGTGACGGCCGTCGGCCCGGCGCACCTGGAGACGATGGGGCCGGTCGAGAACATCGCCCGCATCAAGGGCGACTTGGTGGCCGCCCTCAAGCCTGGCGGGCAGGCAATCCTCAACGCTGACGACGCGCGCGTCCTCGCCATGCGCGAGCGCGTCCCGGCCGGCGCGGGCCGCGTGTGGACCGTCTCCGTTGCTGGGCGCGACGACGCCGACATTGCGGCCTCGGCCGTGAGCTACGGCCCCGACGGCGCCCGCTTCACGGTCCGCGACGACACGGGCGAGACGGCCGAGGTCCACACGCGCCTGCTCGGGCAGCACAACGTCCTCAACGTGCTTCTCGCCGTCGCGGCCGGCCGCGCGATGGGGCTGCGGCTGCGCCAGATCGCGCACGCCGTCGCCCGCATCGAGCCCGTCGCGCACCGCCTCGCGCTGCGGACCGAGAACGGCGTGACGGTCATCGACGACGCGTTCAACTCGAACCCCGTCGGCGCGCGCAATGCCGTCGACATCCTGGGCCAGATGGTGGTCCCCGCGGGCGGCCGGCGCGTCGTCGTCACGCCGGGCATGGTCGAGATGGGCGAGCGGCAGGCCGAGCTCAACCGCGCCTTCGGGACGGACATCGCGCGCGCGCTCACGGCCCCCGGCGACCTCGTGGTCCTCGTCGGACGCAAGCAGACCGCTCCGATCCGCGAGGGCCTCGACGCCTCGGGCTTCCCCGCCGACCGGATCCACACCGCCGGCTCGTTCTTCGAGGCCCGCGACCTGCTCGCGGGCCTTCTCGCCGACGGCGACGTGGTCCTCTACGAGAACGACCTGCCGGACACGTACTCCGAGTGAGCCCGGCCGACGCACCATGACCGAGCGCGAGAAGATGCTGGCCGGCGACCTCTATGTCGCCAACGACCCCGACCTCGCCGCGGCGCGCGACCGCGCCCGCACGCTCGTCCGGACCTACAACGCCGCCCCGGACGCGGCGACGCTGCGCGACCTCCTCGGGCACGTCGGCGAGCGCGTCGAGGTCGTCCCGCCGCTTCAGGTGGACTACGGGACCTACGTCTCGCTCGGCGACGGCGTGTTCATCAACTTCAACTGCGTGATCCTCGACACGTGCGCGGTCACGATCGGGGCGGGGACGCTCGTCGGGCCGGGGGTGCAGTTTTACGCGGCCACACACCCGCTCGACCCCGCCGCGCGCCGTGGAGGGCTGGAGTCCGGGGCGCCGATCACGGTCGGCGAGAACGTGTGGATCGGCGGCGGGGCGCTGATCATGGCCGGCGTCACGATCGGCGACGACAGCGTCATCGGGGCCGGGAGCGTCGTCACGCGGAGCGTGCCCGCGGGCGTTCTCGCGGCGGGCAACCCGTGCCGCGTCATCCGGACGCTCTAGGTGCCGGACCTCACCATCGAGGCGCGCCACTGCGCGGCCGGGCGCCTCGTCGTCGCCGGGTGCGACGAGGCGGGGCGCGGGTGCCTCGCCGGGCCCGTCGTCGCCGCGGCCGTGGTGCTGCCGTCGGACGCCCGCATTCCGGGCCTCGACGACTCGAAAAAGCTCTCGCCCGCGCAGCGCGAGGCGCTCGTGCCCGAGATCGCCCGCGTGGCGCTCGCCGTCGGCGTCGGGCAGTGCTCGCCTGAGGAAGTCGACCGGCTCAACGTCCTCTGGGCGGCGATGGAGGCCATGCGCCGGGCCGTCCTCGCCCTCTCGGTCGACGGCCAACCGCTCGTCCCCGACGTCCTGCTCATCGACGGCAACCGCGGGATCCCGAATGCGCCGTGCGCACAGGAAACCGTCGTCCGCGGCGACGGCATCAGCCTGTCCATCGCCGCGGCGTCGGTCGTGGCGAAGACCGCCCGCGACCACCTCATGGTCGCCTTAGACGCCGACTTTCCGGTCTACGGCTGGGCGCAACACAAAGGCTACCCGACGGCGCAGCACTACGCGGCGCTGGCTCAGCACGGCCCGAGCCCGCACCACCGCCGCACCTTTCGCCTCGTGTGAGCGGCCCACGGCGCCTCGGCACCGACTCCGGGCACTCGGACATGAGGTTCGGTGGTCCGGAAATCGACTTCGCCCTGCTATAAATCGACTTCGGTCTGCTCCACACGAGGTCCGGGCTGCTTTAAATCGACTTCGGTCTGCTTCCTGTGAGGTTCGGGCACCTTCCTGTGAGGTTCAGGGTGTTTCTACCCAGTCTGATCTGACGGGCCGTCGCGGTGCCAGCCTCGGAGCGCGTCGGCGGCGTCTCGGGCGACGGCCTCGGGCGCGCCGTCGGCGTCCACGACGAGATCTGCCTGGGCGTAGTACGGCTCACGGGCATCGACGAGGCTGCGGATGCGGGCGAGGAGGGCCGGGCCGGCGAGCGGCTGCCCGTCCGGTCCGGCGAGGAGCGGGCGGCGGGCGAGGTCCGTCGCGGCGAGGCGGGCGGCGAGCGTCTCGGGGGCCGCGCGCAGCCACACAACGGCCCCGGCGGCTCGGGCTGCGCGCAGGTTGGCCGGGACGGCGAGCGTCCCACCCCCCGTCGCGACGACGGCCGGTTCGCCGCGCGTCGTCTCGCCGAGCGCACCCGCCTCGGCGACGCGGAACGCGCGCTCGCCCGCGACGGCGAACAGGCTCGCCACCGAGCGTCCCGTCCGCGCCTCGACGAGCCAGTCGAGGTCCACGAAGCGCGTCCCGAGCGCGTCCGCGAGCAGCGGCCCGACGGTGCTCTTGCCCGAGCCCATCGGGCCGGTGAGGTAGACGCGGGACGGGAAGCCGGGCATTCGGAGGGGGCGACAGGGGACCGGCGGCCGGTCCGGCTACCTTCCTGGCCTCTACCGCCGCGCCCGTGCCCACGATCCGCCTGCTCGTCGAATACGACGGGACCGACTTCCGCGGCTGGCAGCGGCAGGCCAACGGCCCGAGCGTGCAGGAGGCGCTTGAGCGGGCGCTTACGATCATCCTGCGCGAGCCCGTCGGCGTCGTCGGCGCGGGGCGGACCGATACGGGCGTGCACGCGCGCGGGCAGGTCGCGCAGGTCGAGACCGAGGCGGCCGTCGATCCGCACCGACTGCTCGCGTCGCTGGCCGGGCTGTTGCCGCCTGGCATCGCGGTCCGCTCCGCCGAGGCGGCCCCCGAAGGCTTCCACCCGCGCTTCGACGCCGTCTCACGGACGTACCACTACCACGTCGCGACGGGCGCGCGTGCCCTGGACCGGCGCACGCGCGTCGTCCTTCGCGGCGAGCACCCGTTCGGCGCGTCGGCGTTCGAGGCGATGAACCGCGCGGCTGAGGCGATTCTCGGGCGGCACGAGTTCAGCTCGTTCTGCCGGACCGCGTCAGAGACCACCAACCGCACATGCACCGTTGAGTCAGCCCGATGGCGGCCCGACGGGCGGCCCGGCGACTGGCGCTTCGAGATCACGGCCGACCGCTTCGTGCACGGCATGGTCCGCGCCGTCGTCGGGACGCTGCTCGACGTCGGCCGGGGGCGGCGGCCCGAGACGGCCCTCGCCGACGCGCTCGCCGCCCACGACCGCCGCGCCGCCGGCGCTGCTGCCCCGCCGCACGGCCTCGTGCTCCACCACGTCGGGTATCCCGACCCTCCCTTTGCCGGATGCGACTCGCTGCCGCCCTCTGCCTCCTGATCGCGCTCGTCGGCTGCGAGCGCCCGCTTGTCGACCCCGTCACGAGCCCCGTCGAGGTGCTCGGGCTGGACCTGGATGAAGTCCGGATCGAGGCCGACCTCCCGCTGCGCCTCCGCGTCGCGGGCGCGACGGCGCTGACCGTCAACGGGACCGAGGCCACCGCAGACGCCGTGCCGGGCGTGTTCACGCTCGACGCGCGCCTCGCGCTCGGCCTCAATCGTCTCGGCGTCCGCGCGACCGACTCGACGGGCGTCATCGCGTCGGATACCCTCGTCGCCCTGTACCTCCCCCTCACGTCTGACCTCGCCGCCGTCTCGGCGCTGCCGTCCGTCCGGACCGAGGCAGCCGTCGCGACTGACGGCGCGCGTGTGCTCGTGACGGGCGGCGTCGGGCCGAGCGGCGCCGCCTTGGCGTCGATGGCCGTCCTGACCTCCGCCGGGCCGCGTTTCAACGGGGCGGACGTGCCGCTGCTCACGCCGCGCGCCGGCCACACCGCCTCGGCGCTGCCTGGCGGTGGCATCCTCCTCGTCGGAGGCGCCGTCGTCGAGACGCCAGCCCGGCCAGCCGACTTTGTCGCGACGGCCGAGTGGATCCCGCCGGGCGCGAGCCAGAGCCGGGCCGTCGCACTTCCGGAGGGGACGACCCTCCGCGCCGGCCACACGGCGCGGGCGCTGCGCACGAACGGCGTGACGACGGTCACGCTCTACGGGGGCCTCGTCCCCTCGGGCGCAGGCGTCCTCGCGAGCGGCACCATCGACGTGTTCGAGTGGCGCGAGGCGACCGAGGAGTTGGTCCGCCTCTCCCCTGCCGGCGGGGCCGGTGCCTTCGACCCCGCGACGGGCCACGTCCAGATTCCCATCCTCGACCTTGCCGGGACGACCACCCGCGCCGCCGATGTTGTCTTTGCGAGTGCCTTCGCCGTTCGCTTCGACTTTGCCGCACCCGGCACCAACTACCCGTACAGCCTCGACGCGCGGACCGTCACGCCACTGCTCGTCCCCCGGACAGACGCCGCTGGCGCACCGTTTGCCCTCCCCGGCCTCGCCCTCATCGCTGGCGGCCGCGACGCCGAAGGGGCGGTCCTCTCCTCGGCCGAGGTCTACGCCGCCGCCGTCGACCGGACCTTCCGCCTGCCGACGGGCGTCCGCCTTATTGTCGCCCGCTCCGGGGCGGGTGCAACTCTTCTGCCCGACGGCCGAATCCTCATCGCCGGGGGCCGGACGGCCGCCGGGGCGCCGTCCAGCGCCATCGACGTCTTCTCGCTCTAGCCTGATGCTCATCCAGCGCCTCCTGCAGCTCGTCGTGCTCGCCATCGTCCTGATGGCCGCGCTCGGCCTCCTCGTATTCGTGCTCCAGATCGCCGGCTGGCTCTTCGGGCTCGCACTCAAGGTGCTCGTCGTGCTGATCGTTGCCGCGGGCGTGCTGCGCTTTATTGAACTCGTCCGCGAGAAGCAGCGCCGGCGGTAGAGGCCCGGCGCGGGCAGGGCCGGGGGCTAGCTTCTGGGCCACCCTCCCCCCGCCCCGTGCCCGCGTCGCCGATCTGCGTTACGTCCGAAACTGCCCCGCTGCGCCAGGTCGTCGTCCACACGCCCGGCGAGGAGATGGCGCTCGTTGCGCCAGCGAGCAAGGACGCGCTGCTCTTCGACGACCTGCTGTTCGTCGAGGACGCGCGGGCCGAGCACGACACGCTGTGCCGCCTCTTCCGGCGCATCGTCGGGCACGACGATGCCGTTCTGCAGATGGGGACGCTGCTCCGCGAGACCTTAGAGGCCGAGGACGCGCGCCACGCGTTCGTCGAGACGCTCATCCGGCTGATGCCCGAGCGCAACTTCGGCGCCTACCACGCGGACCTGCTCGCGCTCGACCCTGACGCGCTCTACCGCTTCGCCGTCACCGGCCAGGCGCCGTTCCCGGTCACGGCCGACCCGGTCCCGAACCTGCTCTTTACACGCGACCCGGCCGCCGTCGTCGGCGAGTTCGCCATCCTGAGCCACGCAGCGACGGGCGCACGGATGCCCGAGTCGGCTATCGTCAACACGATCTACCGGTACCACACGCGGTTCGCCGGGGCGACGGACCGCCTCATCTCGGTTCCGGACGACGTGTTCTTCGAAGGCGGCGACCTGCTCGTCGTCTCGGACACCATCGTGATGATCGGACAGTCCGAGCGAACGAGCCTCGGCGGCGTCATGCACGTCGCACAGGAGCTCTTGGAGCGCACGCCGGTCGAGCACGTGCTCATGGTGAACCTGCCGAAGGAGCGCTACTGCATGCACCTCGACACGGTCTTTACGTTCGCCGACGACGAGACGTGCGTCGTCTTCCCGCCGATCATCGAGGAGGCCCGCAACCAGACGTTCCACCTCGAAGCCGGCGACGAGCCGGGGCGCTTCCGGATGCGTGTGCTGCCGAGCCCGCGCGTAGCCCTGGACGAGTTGACGGGCCTGCCGCACACGTTCGTCCCCTGCGGCGGGCGCGACGTGGGCCACCAGCGCCGCGAGCAGTGGACCGACGGCGCCAACCTCTTCGCCGTCCGCCCGGGCCTCGTCGTCGGCTACGACCGCAACCGCCGGACGTACGCAGCGCTCGAAGAGCACGGCTTCGAGACGATCGACGCCGCGGATTTCCTCGACCGCTTCCCCGACGCAGCGTCTATCCCAACCGAGGCCCGCATCGCGGTTCGCCTGACGGGCCACGAACTCTCACGCGGCCGCGGCGGTCCGCGCTGCATGACGATGCCGCTGCTGCGCGCGTGAGACGAGGCGACGGGCGCGACGCCTGGCTCCTGTACCTTGAACGCCGACCTGCGAATCGCTTCATGTCCCTCGCCTCGCTTCTCGACCCGGACCGGCGCTGGATGCGGCTCGCGCTCGCCGAGGCCGAGCGCGCGGCCGAGGCGGGCGAGGTGCCCGTCGGGGCCGTCGTGGTCAAAGGCGGCCAGATCGTCGGGCGCGGCCACAACCAGGTCGAGCGCCTCGCCGACCCGACGGCGCACGCCGAGATGCTCGCCGTCTCGGCCGCCTGCGAGACGCTCGGCACCAAGAACCTCGCCGGCTGCACGCTCTACGTCACCCTCGAGCCGTGCCCGATGTGCGCCGGCGCGATCGTCCTCGGCCGCCTCACGCGGCTCGTCTACGGCGCCTTCGACGACAAGGCCGGAGCGGCGTCCACGCTGTACCACATCCCGCAGGACCCGCGCCTGAACCACCAGGTCGAGACCGTCTCGGGCGTCGAGGCCGAGGCGGCGGCGGACCTGCTGCGGGCCTTCTTCCGCGCCCGTCGTCCCAGTGCCGGCGGCGATGGCGCACCCGCGGATCCCGCCGTCTCTTGACGCCGCGGCGGGACCACGGTCGGGGCCGGCCCGTTTCAGCCGGACACCGCCTGTGACCCGATGGAACTGGACCGCTCGACTCCCCCGGTCGATCTGCTCGTCGTCGGGGCCGGCCCGATCGGCCTCGCCTGTGCCGTCGAGGCGCAGCGGGCGGGCCTGACGGCGCGGGTCGTCGAGAAGGGCGCCATCGTCAACTCGATCCTCGGCTACCCGGCGCAGATGGAGTTTTTCTCCACGCCCGAGTTGCTCGAAATCGGCGGCCACCCCCTCGCGACGCGCCGCTACAAGCCGCTCCGCGAGGAGGCCATCGACTACTACCGCGGCGTCGCCTTTCACGAGGGCCTGGACCTGCGCCTCGGCGAGCGCGTGCTCGGCGTCGAGGGCGAAGCGGGCACGTTCACGGTCGTCACGGACCGCGGCGTGCATGCAGCCCAGGCAGTCGCCGTCGCGACGGGCTTTTTCGACCAACCCAACCGCCTCGGCGTGCCCGGCGAGAGCTTGCCGCACGTCACGAACTACTACCGTGAGCCCTACCCCTACAGCGGGCGCGACGTGGTCGTGATTGGGGCAAAAAATTCGGCCGCCCGCGCCGCACTCGATATCAACCGCCACGGCGGGCGTGTGACGCTCGTCGTGCGCGGCCCTGAGGTGTCGCAGAGCGTCAAGTACTGGCAGCGCCCGGACCTCGTCAACCGAATCGCCGAGGGTGCCATCGCGGCCCACTTCAATGCGACCGTCGAGCGCATCACCCCGACCCACGTCCACCTCGCGACGTCCGCCGGCCCACTGGCCGTCCCGGCCGACGCCGTTCTGTCGATGATCGGCTACCACCCGGACTTCGCCTTTCTTGCCGCGCTCGGCATCGAGACCGAGGGCCCGGTGCTCGCCCCGACGGTCGACCCAGGCACGATGGAGTCCACGCGGCCGGGCGTGTATCTCGCCGGGACCGTATGCGGCGGGCTGCACACGAGCCGCTGGTTCATCGAGAACGGCCGCATCCACGCCGCTCAGATCGCGGCGCACCTCGCCGGTCGGCCCGCCCCTGTCGCGGTCGTGCAGGGCCAGCCGTAGGCGCTACTGCATCGCGCCCTGGAGCGCGCCGAGCACCTGCTGGGCGGTCGCCTGCTGCGGGTTGACGGCGAGCGCGGCCTGCGCTTCGGCGAGCGCCTCGGCGGGGCGGTTCGAGTTGATGAGGAAGAGCGCGTAGTTGGCGCGCGCGTTGGCGTTGCGCGGGTCTGCTGCCGCGGCACGGGCGAACAGCCGGCCCGCCTGCGGCACGTCGCCGGACTGAGCGAGGAGTGCGCCGAGGTTGGTCAAGGCGTCGCCGTGGTCGGGGTCCAGCGTCACCGCCTCGCGGAGCGCGGCGATGGCGTCGGGCACGGCGCCGGTCTTGGCGAGCGCGCCACCGAGGAGCGTGTGCGCCTGCCCGAGCCACGGCTCCTCGGCGGCGGCCGCGCGGTACTCGGCGATGGCCTCGGCGAGGCGGCCCTGCGATTCGAGCAGGCGGCCGAGGTTCACACGGATGCTCGCCTCGGCGGGCTGGATCGCGAGCGCGCGGCGGTACAGCGGCTCCGCGCCGCCCTGTCCCGCCGCTTCGAGTGCCTGCGCGAGCGTGTTGAGGCGCTCCGGATTCTCGCCCGCCGCAACCGCCGCACGAAGCGGCGCGATGGCGGCGCTCGCCTGTCCCATCGAGAGGCGGGCGAAGCCGAGCAGGAACTGTGCCTCGCCCGCGCCCGGGCTGTCAGCAAGGGCCGCGTCGAGCAGGGCGACGCCGCGGCCGAGGGCAGCCGGCCCGCCGTTCTGGCGGCCGTAGACGACGTACGCCATCGCCTCGGTGAGGCTGCCCTCGCCGTCGCCGCCGAAGTACGGCGTGAGGTCGCCGCCCGAGGCCGTCACGCCTGTGATCTGGTCCCCGCGGACGACCCGGATCTTGTGGTCCGTAAACGAGGCGTGCGGGGCGTCCTCGGCGCGCACCTTGGGCATGTGGCACGAGAAGCAGTTGGCCGATGCGGCGTGCTGCGCGCGCGTCTCGGGCGTCGGCATGGCGGCCTGGAGCGCGGCGGGCGCGTGGCACGTCTGGCAGGTCGTGTTGAAGACCTCGGGGCCCTTGTCGCGGAAGCCCTCGTGCGGGTTGTGGCACGTCACGCAGTCCATCGCGCCCGACTCGATAAAGCACGCGCTCGCCTTCATCCGGTCGGCATGCGAGATGACGTTGACGCGGTTCGGGTCCTGCTCGGCGAGGGCGTAGATGGCGCGGTGTGCCGAGAGCGGGCGGCTCGGGCGGTAGCTCGTCGCCGTCTCGCCGTCCCGAAGGACCATGACTTCACCCGAGAGGTGGCACTGCTGGCACACGTCGAGGCGGAGGTCGAGGTCGAGGTGCTCGGGGTTGACGATCGTGACGTCGACCGAGTCGGGCGCCTCGGGGTTGTCGAGGCGCGCCTCGACATGGAGCGCGCCTGGCCCGTGGCACTGCTCGCAGCCGATCCCGCTCGCGAGCGAGGCGTACTTGCCGTCCGTGAACGGGACGGGCTCGGACGTGCCGTTGTGGCACGCCATGCAGCGCTCGGGGATCGTGCGGTTGAAGCGGTTGTTGAAGGCCTCGTAGCCCGGGCTGAGCGCCCAGTGGCCGCCGCTCTCCGGCGCAGCGCGGCCGGCCGGACCAGCGTCGGTGGAGTCACGCTCGGGACCGGCAGATTCGGTGTACCACGTCAGCGGCAACTCGTAGAGCCGGCCGTTCTCCTGCGAGAGATACGTCCGCGCCGCGGACCCGCTGCCGACGACAAAGTCCATCGTCCGAACGAGGCGATGCGATACGGTCCCGTCGGGATCCGTCCGCGTTTCCTCCTGCACGAAGCGGTCGCCATCGCGGCGGGCTGTGTAGGTGAAGCCGGTCGGTGCGTGCGTCACCGCGACGCCGGACCAGTCCTCGACGGCCGTCGAGTCGGTCAGCCGGTAGAACGACTGTGCCATCCCGTGCGACGCGTATGTCTCGGCGATCTCGGCATGGCACGTCGCGCACGAGGCGTCCCCAACGTACTCGACCCCCGCTTCGGTGTTGAGAAAGCGGTTGTCTGCCTCGACCGTTCGTGGCGACAGGCACG
Organism: Rubricoccaceae bacterium; assembly: GCA_036399715.1. GTDB lineage: Bacteria > Bacteroidota > Rhodothermia > Rhodothermales > Rubricoccaceae > DASVSE01. Next base: position 13,941 of record DASWMO010000134.1, on the reverse strand, counting down.
CAGCGGCGAAGGCCGCCGACAGGACGAGCACCGCGGCCGTGGCGCGGTGGGCGAGCGTGTTCAACCGGAGAGTCACTGGAGACGGGGACGCGGGTACAGAGTCTAAACATAGCGGGGGCGGCTCCGATTGCTCAGAGCCGCCCCCACCGATCAGCAGAGCGCCGGCTTAGAGGCCGATGCCGACCGAGAACACGTTCACGCCACCAAACACGTTAGTCGGGCGGTAGGCGTAGTCCACCTTGAGGTTCGTGCTCGCGAGGTCGAGGTTGAGCCCGGCCCCGACGTTCCAGCCCTGCCAGAAGTCCTGGCTGCTCTCGCTCGTCATGTCGACGCCCCCGCGGGCATAGATCATGTTGGCGTAGCCGAGCTCGAGGCCGGCTGAGTAGCGCTCCAGGTCGTAGGAGACGGACCGGAAGTTGGCAAGACCTGACACCGACAGCTCACCCGCGAACTGGCGCGTATAGGCCGCACCGAAGTTCAGGACGGACGGCAGCTGCGCCGGGAGGTCGTCGATCTCGCCGCCGATCTGATTGCTGCCGTTGGGACCGTTCTGGTTGATGGACTGCTGGAGCCCACCACCGCTGAAGGTCATCTCGCCACCGAGGTTCTGCAGCGCGACGCCGAAGCGCAGGCCCGACTCGGCGACGACGTACGTGATGCCGGCGTCGAAGGCGACGCTGTTCGAGTTCGTAGCGTCGATGGTCCGGCCGAGGGCCTTGAGCGTAAAGCCCGCCCCGATCCGGTCCGTAAATTGGCGGCTGAACGTTGCTCCGGCCACGAACGTCGACGCGTTGTAGGTCAGCGGGTCGTCGAGGTTGACCTCGGGGTTCGCCTCCGTCGTCCGCGGGATGTCGCCGTAGTCCCAGTTGGTGAGCGTAAACGCGACGCTATTGGCGCCGAAGCTCTGGGAGATCCCGAGGTAGTTGATGCCGATATCAGCGACATACTCGCTGCGGCTGAACAGGGCATTGGTACCCGTGCTGCTCAGCAGAGCAGCGGGGTTGCTCTGAACGGCTTCGACGCCGCTCACGTTGGCCAGGCCAGCCGTCATGGCCGATCCGAGGGCGACAGTCCGAGGCGTGACGGGTACGAGCAGCTCTTCCATAGCCGCCGTCCCGACGCGGTCGTCCTGCGCCGCAGCGCTCGTCGCGCCGGGCCCCAGAAGGGCCGCGGCGGACGCGCAGAGTGCGAGGAGTTTGGTCTTCATCATCAGGGGGTGTTAGAGGTCACGTAGGACCGGCGTTTAGAAGATCGTGATCTGGGTCCGGCGGTTGACGACGCCGAGCTTGAGCGTGCGCTCACCCACCCCCTCGATGTCCACGTGGACGAGGTACATACCCGAGGCCACGGGGAGGTTGTTGGACGATTCCAGGTTCCAGTCCAGCGACCGGTCCGAGCTCGTCTTGTTGAGCGTCGTCACCAGCGAGCCGGACACTGTGAAGATGCGGATCGTTGCCGGCTGCTCGGGCAGGTTCGTGAAGCGGACGACGCGGCTGAGGTTGCCGGACTCGTACGTCGACGAGCCGAAGTACGGGTTCGGGACGGCCGCGATGCGGTCCAGCGAGCGCTGGATGTCCTCCTCCGTTGCCTCGGTCCGCTGAGCACCAGCCGTGTTGATCGTGAACGCGTCTCCAGGCTGGTTGGGCTTGAAGGTCAGGATCCGGAACGTCGTGCCCGTCTCTGGCATCGGCGAATTGTAGGTACCGCTGTAAGCGGTGCCACCGTTGAAGTTGACGAGCACCATGCGCGCCATCACTTCCTCCGAGAGACCGGTGAAGTCATACGTCCCTGGAGCCTGCGACTGCGCAGCCGCGAGGGCCGCGTCGTAGCCGGCCCGGCCCGGCGTCACGTTCTCCGGACGGAACCAGTAGATCCAGTCCGTCTGCGGATCGTCAGCGCCGCCCGAGGTCGAGTGATCGGCCCCGAGGTCGAAGATGCCGTTGCCCGTCGTGCCGGTCGCCGTCGCCGGCCACTCGTTGATGATCGGGAACATGCGTACGTCGTCGGACGGGCCCTCGATGGTGCCGATGTCCCAGAGCTCGAACGGGACCGGGATCAGCGCCATAGGCGTCGAGAAGTTGACGTACCCGAAGTTCGGGCCAGCCGTGAAGCGAATCTCGTAGTCGCTCGCACCGAGCGCCGGGATGTTCGCGCCACCGGGACGGAGTGTCCGCAGAACGAAGTTGAATGCACCTGACGAGTAATCGCAGTTAAGTCGATCCTGCCCGGTTACCGTCGAGTTACATGCGGTGTGAATGCCCCAACGTGACGCATCTCGAATCTGCTGCCTGACAGCTCCGGTCGGGAGCGGCGGCGTCTGGAGGTGATCTGTTTCACGCCCACCATCCGGGAACTGCGACCCGTTGGCCGCCCCGTTGGGATCCATCGCGCCATCGAGTGGGGGCACAATCGGGCCGGCGGCATTCGAGACGGTCTGGAAGTCCCGGAAGCCCGCTTCAGGACCGTTCACGTCAAACGTGAAGCCGTCCACGACGGCAACGTTGTTGCCCTGGGGGTATGCCTGGCCGGACTGTGCGTAGTACGCCTGCCCGTCCAAGACAACCTGGTTCGTCCGGGTGTTGATGATGCTGTACGTCGTGACACTCGTCACGGCCGCACCATCGGCATCCGTCGGGTTGAAGAACCGCACCTCGTAGGTGTCACCCGTGATGCGGGTCGGGTCTACGACACGCGCCGCGACCGTACCAGCGCCGCGGTTGGTCGCGGCCGTCGTCGTCAGAGGCGTGCCCACCGTGGACTGCGTTTCGACACCACCGGCGAGGCGCGCCGGGCGGACCGTAATGGTCGTCGCGGAGCTCTCGTTGATCTTCGGCGTGGACTCCTCGTTGTAGGCGTAAGCCGTGACGCCGTAGAAGTAATCCGTGTAGTTGGTCAGGTTCGGGAGATCGAAGGAGTACTGAATACCCGAGTCCGTCCCACGAGCGACGACGAAGTCGCGCAGGCCGCCGAGGTCGTTATCGAACTGCTGGTCGATGACCGTCGTGACGCCGTTGACGACGTCGTAGGTCGCAACGAGCTCACGCGTCGAGGTCTCGAAGCTCGAGTTCGTGTAGCGGTAGATGTTGAAGCCCTCGAAGTTGTACGTCGAGTCGACGGCGCCCTGGTTGCGAAGGAGGGCATCGAACTGCTCGAACCGGCCGAGGTAGTTCGAACTCGTCGTCGGGTAACCGAACACGAGCGTGGCGCGGCCGTTCTGCTCGACCGCTTCGAGGCATCGGCCGGAGCCCGGCGCGAGCACCTCGTTGCCTTCGACGCAGAGCGGCGGCGGCGGCGGCGGCGGCGCAAGCTGAAAGTCGATGTCGTAGGCCGTCTGCGCGAGCTGGTCGGCTGCGCGTAGTGCCGTCACCGAGTTCAGATTGCTCGTCCCCTGGCCGAAGACGATGCCGAACACGATGTCCTGCGTGTCACCGTTGCCGAGGACGAACGGGCCCGTGTGAATGGCAAAGCGACGGTCTGAGCCTGCGTTAGCTGGGAAACCGGCGCCGGGATTTGGCTCGCTCCATGCCTGGTTGGTCACCGGGTTGCCCGGAAAGGCAAACTTGGTAACGGCACCCGTTGCCTGCCCATAACCGTTCCCAGAAGCACGCATCGTAGTACCGTCGGCCCACAACCCCTGCTGGAAGTTGTACTGCTCCTCACCCGTGTTCGGATCGCCGGTAGGGCCGGTAAGGTTTTCGAAGTACGAGAATGCGGACGTGCCGAGCGTATCTAGATCAGATCCGGCATCAGGTCCATCGGCGACGATGGGGCCCTGGAAGAAATCGTATCCGACGGCCGGTGGCGGCGTTCCGTACGAGGCTCCGCTTCCTGTGCCGTCCGCGTTGTCGGCGTTATACACGAACCCGAGTCCACGCTCGACATCTGACCCGACCCAGTCGTCCTGAGAATCGCCGAGGTCGGGATCCGAGAAAATCGACACATACGCGTCGGTGATGTCGACTCCACTCTTGTTGATGATGCGGTACTTGTAGAACGTCGTGTTACCGAGCGCATCGGCACGTGAGAACGAGAACGCGAGTACCTGGACCTCAATGCCGAGGGGAGGTGTGTTCTGCGACGCGTGAATGTTCCCGACATCGTTCATGACCCACCAGATTCCCTGCGTGCCGATGATGTCCGGCAGTTCGTTGGCACCCAGGTTGATCTTGGTGCCATTGACACCATAGCCCGGATCATTGAATCCGCGCTGGATACTAGGCTCGCTGTCCTGGTTTCGAACTCCGTCGTTGTTCGTGTCCACGAAGTAGGGAGCCCCGAGTTCAACGGGCCAGTCTTGCACGTCTTCTGACACGTTTCCGGTGCGCGCGTTGGCAATGTCGGACTGGGTGACATTGTAAAGCCTGTCGAAGCTGTCGCACGTGGCAGGGTTGACCGGCTGTCCGGTTGCAACGTTCAGTGGGCCGGGCCAGAATGTGAAGCTCGGCGAACCAGTCTGGTTATACGTTCCTCCAGCCATCCGGAGCTGTCCGCCAACTTTTCCACCCACCCAGAGTCCCGATGCGTAGATGGGTGACTTCTGTGCCGCCTGAGGCACGAAGTAAAAGGCCGCCTCAGTCGATGAGCCGAAGAACAGACTGCCGGTATTGAAAACTCGGCCAAAGGCGTTGTTGATGCTGAGGTCTGCACTAGCAGATCCCAACGTACACGATGCAGGTGCAGGTCCTTGCGCGCGTGCACTCGGGGCCGTGCCCGTAAGTGCGAGCGCTGCGAGGAGCGCGAGGAAAGAGTATCGCATTCGAGCCATCTCGGAGAGAGGAGAAGGAAGGAGCCGAAACGAGAGGCTGGGCACAACGCGCCCAGCCTCTCGTCGTCCATTTAGAAGTCGAAGAGAACGCCGAGACGGATCTGGCGTGGGGCGCTGTAGAACGAACCTGCACCTGACGACTGCTGGCCGCCGACGTTCACTGGTCCGCCCGTGTACGCCTGGTAGTTGAACAGGCGGCCAGGCGTGTTAAGCAGAGTCTGACCGGTTTCAGTGCTGGCGAAGCCATCTTCGTCCGACTGGCCGGTCGCGCGGTAAACGGCGAGGCGGTTGCGGGTATCGAGCAGGTTCTGCACCTGCAGGTAGGCGCGAAGCCGCGAATCGGAGAAGCCCAGGTTGAAGGCGCGGTCGATCCGGAGGTCAAGGCGCGTCGTCGCGGGGAGCGTGCTCCCGTTGATCGTGCCACTCACATCGGGTGTGGACGAGTCGCCGACGTTGTTGCTGATATTCGTCTGAAGGCGCGTGTAGCGCTGGCCACTGCCGAACTGGCCGATGAGGTTGACGCCGAAGTTCTCGAACGGGCGGATGCCGCCGATCATCGGGCCCTCGCCGCCTGCGAAGCGGTAGTCCAGGGTCACGTTGGCCGTGTGGCGCTGATCGAAGTCAGACGGGTTGATGAACTGCGGGAAGTAGTTCCCGCGCCATGCCGCCGTGCTGGTCGAGTTTGCGTCTGAGCCAGTCCCCTGCGCGAACGAAAGCGTGTAGTTCGCCGACACCTGGAGGTTGTTGACACGGCGGAGGTCGAAGTTCACCTCCCCACCCTGCGTCGTCGTGAAGTCTTCGTTCAGGTAGGTCGTGTACCCTGGTGCACCGCCCTCAAGCCGGCGCTGCGTGATCTTGTTTTCCTGGGTCCGGTAAAAACCCGAAAGAGAGATCGCGGCCCGCTCACCAAGGCGCTGACGGAAGCCAAGTTCGTACTGCGTCGTCCGCTCCGGGCGAAGGCTCGAGTTGGCGATCGTTTGAGTCGACTGGAGCACGGCTTCGAAGTCCGAAAGCGACGCGAAGGCCGTCTCGGTCGGGCGCTGGCTGGTGACGTTGTAGCTCGCGAAGAAAAGCGCACGGTCCGTCACGGGGAAGCTGACGCCGACGCGCGGCATCACCGTGACCTGTGCCTCGTACGGCTTGAAGAGGTCAGCCACTGTGCCACCGGGCACATCGAGAACGTCGCCACGGCGATCCTGGGTGACGACGTCGAACGTGGTACGGGTTCCGGCGGCGTCGTAGAAGTTGCCGTCGAGGTCGCGGTAGCCGACGATGGCGCCGCCACCGTAGTAGACAGCGAAATCGCTACCGATGCCGGTCGGCGCCGAGTCGAGGTCGCCAGCGCGCTGAATCGGCCGGAGCGCATAGATGTCCTTGAGGACCGACGTGTTGTTGTCGAACACGTCGACGCGGAGGCCAAGCTGAACGACGAGATCCTGGAGCTCGATCTTGTCCTGGATGTAGCCAGCGTAGTAGATCGGGCGATACGGCGCGATGTCGGTGTTGGACCGGAGACCCGTCACCGGATCGGGGAAATAGCTGTTGATGTCCTGGTCGTTCACTTCCCGGATACCGAGGTAGTCGTACCCGAAGCGTGTGGGATCCTGTGCCCGGATCGTATTGAAGTCGAGCTGGTCGTAGCTGGTAATGCCGTTGGGAAATTGGGGGGCTTCCCCCGGCAGGGCCGTACCTGAGACGGGCTGCGCGTCTCCATCGTTGACGAACGAAGCAAGCGCGGCTCCGTTGAGGCTGAAAAAGCGCCGTGTCTCCTGCTGGAACTCACCACCGAACTCGATCTGGTTCACGCCGACCTGTGCAGTCGCGCTTCCAGAGAAGCGGTACTGCTGGTTGCGCGACTTCTGGAAGACCGTCAGGTTGGTCCGCCCTGGGAGGCCGAACGAGTTCACGACGCGCGCCGGGCGGCCACCGCCGTCTTCGGTGAACTGCGGGACGTACTCTCCACCGACGAGCGTGTAATACCGGGTCGCAACTGCCGCGGACGGGTCCGAGATGTCCCCGTAGCGGAGCACGTCCTCGATGTTGTCCGAGAAAGTGTTCGGGTGCAGGACAGTCCGGCCGTCCTGGTACTCACCCTGAAGCTGGTAAAATGCCGTGTTCGAGAGGCGCTGGCGGACGGTTGCGAATGCGCGGTAGCTCTCGCGGTTGTCTATGTTGACGAGATCGCGGTTGTAGAGCGAGTTCGCGAAGCTGAAGAGCTCTCGCTTGCGCGTGACGTAGTTGCCGCCGAGGCGGAGGCCGACATCGCCGAACGTGAAGTTCAGGTTGCCGTTGAGCGTCAGGTCGCGGAGCGGGTCGCTCTTGCCACGGACGAGGTCGAACTGGTCGACTGAAACGACCTCGGTTCCGGAGCGGAGGTTCGGGTTGGCGATCGTCTGCCCGGCCTGGAGGGTACCGTTGGCGAGCAGGAGCGTCTGGAGCGAGTCCGTCGTGATGCCCGTCTGCGAGCCGACGAGCGCGCTCGGGAACGGAATGAACGAGAGTGTGCCGCCGGTGACGGTGCCGTTCGTACCGACCGTGCCGCCCGTGCGGATCTGGATGGCCTGCGGGTTCGCCTGCAGGGCGTCGTACGCCGCGTCATTGAGGCGGTAGGTGTCCGCGCCGTACGGGGTGGCGTCTTCGGTGCTCTGGCCCTCGGCCGAGAGGAAGAAGCCGAGCCGGTTGGCGATGATCGGACCGCCGAGCGAGATGGAGCCGAGGTTGTAGCCGAACGAGTCCAGCCCGGTGCTCGTGACTGCCTCGACCGAGCCGAAGAAGTCGTTGCGGCCGGTCTTGGTCGTGATCGAGATCACGCCCGACTGGACATCGCCGTAGCGTGCGGGGATCGTCCCGATGAGGACCTCCTGCTGCTCGATCGCCTGCTGGTTCACGCCGAGCTGGCCGCCCGTCACGCGGACGCCGTCGACGATGTACTGCACCTCCTCGGCGCGGCCGCCGCGGATGTTGAGCTCACTCGAGCCTTCCGTGTTCACGATGCCGCCCTGAAGGGCGACCGTCGCGGCGACGTTTCGGATCGGCAGGTTCTCGAGGTCCTCGCCCGTCACGACGCGTGACTGACCGACGGCGTCGTTGGTGATCAGCGGTACAACGTAGGCAGAGACCTCAACCACGTCCGTGGTGTTCTCCTGGAGCGTGAAGTTCAACTGCCGAGTCGCCCCGGGGTTGATGATCACACCCGTGATCGTGTTAGCCGGGTAGCCGGCGTAGGACGCCGTGATGTCGTACGTCCCGACCGGGACGCCGTTGATTCGGTAATTGCCGTCGATGTCGGTGGCGGCCCCGAGGGACGTGCCACCGATGCGGACGTTGGCGCCGATGACGGCAGTGGCCCCGTCGGCTTCAAAGACCTGGCCCGCGAGGGTGCCGGTCCCTTGCGCCAGCGCGATGCCGGGCAGCGCAAGCAGGAAGAGGAGCACAGCCGTGCTCAATGAACGAAACATTGCGACCTCCGTGATGGTGGTGTGTGTGGCCGAGCGGACGCGGTTGCCCGCGCGGCACGGATGGGAAGGTGCGTCGAGACCTGTCGGCACGGCCGTCCGCGCCGCAAAGCCTCGCTGTCCAACGGGGAGGACCGACCGTCCCCCCGAGCCGCTCCGGACCGGCGCTGATGCCAGTTCAGACCGTGTGTTGCTGCCTGCGCTCTCAGACGGCGGGCACCCGCGTGCTCCGGGCCGAGAGGCGTGTGTGAAAGGCGGTAACAAGCTCGGGAGAGGGGGGTTCTGTGAAGCGGGGTATGCGCGACAGGGGTCAATATAGCCGGACCCTCAAAAGAGTGTCAAGGCAACGCGAAGTGCCTTCCTCCCGAAAGGGGCTCCGGCAGACCACCTGCTCTCTCGCAGTGTACCACCCGCGGCGTCGAGCCGCGCGCCGCTGCCCCGTACCTTTCCACACGCCCTACTGCACGCCATGCCTGACTTCGCCCACCCGGAGGTTCTCGTCTCGACCGACTGGGTCTCCCGCCACCTCGCCGAGTCCGCCTCCGTCCGCCTCGTCGAGTCCAACGAGGACGTGCTCCTCTACGCCTCGGGGCACCTCCACAACGCCGTCCACGTGGACTGGCAGACGGACCTCCAGGACCCCGACGTCCGGGACTACATCAGCCGGAAGCAGTTCGAGGCCCTCTGCTCGCGGTTCGGCATCACGCCCGACACGACGGTCGTCTTCTACGGCGACAAGTCCAACTGGTGGGCGACCTACGCCTTCTGGACGTTCACCATGTTCGGCCACAGCAACTGCCGGATCATGGACGGCGGACGCGCCAAATGGCTCGCCGAAGGGCGCCTCCTCACGACCGAGGTCCCGCACTACGAGAGCACCGAGTACACCGCCCGCGAGCCCGACGCCTCCGTCCGGGCGTTCCAGCCGGACGTGCTCGCGCACATGAAGGCCGGCGGCGCCCTCGTGGACGTCCGCAGCCCGCAGGAGTACATCGGCGAAGTCACCCACATGCCGGGTTACCCCAATGAGGGCGCCCTCCGGGCCGGCCACATCCCCGGCGCGCGCAACGTCCCGTGGGCCCGAGCCGCCAACGAAGACGGCACGTTCCGCAGCCGCGACGAGCTTGCGGCGATCTACCAGGACGAGCAGGGTCTGGACCCAAGCGAGGAGACCATCGCGTACTGCCGCATCGGCGAGCGCTCCTCGCACACGTGGTTCGTGCTCCGCTACCTCCTCGGCTTCCGCAACGTCAAGAACTATGACGGCTCGTGGACCGAGTGGGGCAACATGGTCGGCGTCCCGATCGAAAAGGGCGAGCCCGAATAGGGCGGCGAGACGGGCGAGCCGTCTCTTCCCCACCGACCCCTTTTCACTCTTCTTGCATCCGTGAACGACAAACTCCAGGCCATCGCCGACGAATTGTCGTCGGTCCCGACCGAGATGCAGGTCGAACTGCTGCTCGAGCACGCGCGGCAGTTTCCGCCGCTCCCCGAGCGCTACCAGGCCGCCCGCGACGCCGGCTTCGGCCGCGTGACCGAGTGCCAGGCCGAGGTCTACTTTTTCCCCGAGGTCGCCGACGGGACCGTCCGCATCCACGCCGACATCCCGGGCGAGGCGCCGACGCAGCGCGCGCTCGTCGGCATCCTGATGGAGGCCTACGACGGCGCGACGCCCGACGAGGTCGCGGCGATCCCGGACGACCTGCTCACGCGGCTCGGCGTGGCGCGCCTGCTCGGCGTCCAGCGCCAGCACGGCTTTGCGGGCGTCCTCTCGCGGCTCAAACACGGTGTCGCGGCAGCGGCCACTCCATGACGCTCCGCCTGCTCTCTGCTCTCGTCCTCGTCGTGGCCCTGTCTGGCTGCGTCGGCGTACGGCCGCGGCCGCTCGGACTCGACGAGCGCCCGGCCGACCGCGTCGCCGTCCCGACGTCGTCGCTGCACTACCGCGGCTACGCCGACGCCGACGCGCTCGCGCGCGCGCTCCGCTACACGACCGGCGCCGAGCGGCTCGTGAGCGCCCACCGCGGCGCGCCTGTCGAAGGCCTGCCTGAGAACGCCGTCCCGACGTTCGAGCATACACTGAACTACGCGCCAGCCCTGATCGAGTTGGATGTCCGCCGCACGGCCGACGGCGTCCTCATGCTGATGCACGACGAGACGCTGGACCGGACGACGACCGGGCAGGGCCGCGTCGATGCGACGCCGTTTGCTGCCGTTCGCGCGCTCCGCCTGCTCGACGTGCGCGGCGTGATGACCTCGTTCCGCGTCCCGACGCTCGCCGAGGCCCTCGCATGGGCCGAGGGCCGGGCGATCATCATGCTCGACGTCAAAGAGGACGTGCCGTACCCCGAACTCGTCGCGGCCGTTCGCGCAGCCGGCGCCGAGAACCGGGTCGTCGTGATCGTCTACTCGCTCGACGACCACCGTGCCGTCGGCGCGCTCGCGCCGGACCTCAACGTCTCGGCAACCGTCGAGACGCTGGCCGAGACCGAGGCGCTCCTCGCCTCGGGCGTCGACCTGTCGCGGACGATCGCGTTCGTGGGCGTCGGACGAGCCGATCCAGCCGTCGTAGCGCGCCTTCACGCCGCCGGAATTCGCGCTCAGGTGGGCACGTTCCCGCTCGACGCAACAGCCGACGCCGCGACGAACCCGTCCGTCTACACGCCCTTTCTCGACGCCGACGCTGACGTGCTCTCGACCGACAACATCCGCTCGGCATCCGAGGCCATTCGCGCCTTCACGACGGCTCGCCGCTGACGAGGCGCGCGGCGAGGCGGTCCAGCCACTCGGTCGCGCCGGGCAGGAGCGGGACTGCCCCGACGCCGATCCGGCCAAGGCTCGACCATATCCGCGATGCCTCGAACCCCGCGCCGGGGCGGGCCGGGAAGAGCACGGCGGCCGTCCGGACGAGCGCTCGGCCGTCCGGCCCGACGATGGCGTCGCGGTAGCGGTGGAGCGCGCCGAGCGCGTCGCCGGGCGGCGCGGCGCCCGAGGCGTCAAGGCGGTACTTGGCGTCTAAGACGACCACGTGTGCAGGTTGGCTGGGCCGACGGACCGTCACGAGCAGGTCGGGGATCTGGACGAGCAGTGCCGGTGGCCCGGCAAACCGCGGCGCCCGGACGATCTCGACCTCACCCCTGTCGCCGACGAGCCGGACGGCGTGCTCGGCCCCAGGCCCGAGGCCCGCAGCGTCCCGGCCGAACGGCCGTGCCGGCGCCTCGGCGCCGACGGCGAGGGCGAACGCGCGGACGGTTTCGAGCGCGGCCCACGTCTCGTAGAGCACACTCGTGTCCTGCATCGGAACGGCGACCGGGCCTGAGGCGAGCGCGAGCGTGCGACCGAGTGCAGCGAGAGCGTCGGCCGCCGCGGCGTAGTCCGGGCGCGCGCCGAATTGGCGCGGCGGAACCGTCGGGGCGGCACGCGACGCATCTCGAAGCGGGGCCGAGCGCCGAGCGCGTCCGAGCAAGTCGGTCAGCCGGTCCAGTTCGTCGAGAACGGCCGTCCGGCGTTGGGTGTCGGGACGCGCGGCCTCGGCCGCCCGGACGGCGCTGGCGCGGTGGAGAACCGCGTCGAGGCGAGCCGCGAGCCAGCGATGTGCGGGTGTGTCGAAGCCAACGCGGGCCAGCCGGCCGGGCACCCGCTCGGGCCAGACAGTCACACCACGCAGCGCGCGCGCCGTCTCACCCGACGCCCGGCGCAGAGCAGACGGCCGCACGTCGGCGAGCGGGCGGACGGTCTCGCCGAGCGCGTCGCGGGCGACCGACCGGAGCGCCAGCCCGAGGCGCGGCGCCTCGGCGCGCAGGAGGGCCAGCCACGCCGGAGGCGACGACATGCCACCCGCCCGCGCGAGGTGTTCCTCGGCCGGACGAAGGAGCGCGAGGGCCGCCCCTAGTACCGCCGCCTCAACGCGGGCACGCATCGCCTCGACGTCCGCCCACGACGCTTTCGCCGGCGAAACGGTGACCTCGACAAGCGCCTCGGGCCGGCCGCCGGCCGTAACCGAGAAGCGGCTCCGCCCGGCCTGCGCCCCGAACCGAACCGTCCCGTAGATGACGGTCCCGCCGCGCGCCGAGGCGAGTCCCGCCACGACGACGGGATCCGCATGGTGCAACCCGACCACCGATCCGTCGCGGCTTTCGAGCCACACGCCGTGAGTGGTCTCTTCGTCGATGCGCAGCGGCCGCTCAGGGTCGTCCTGCCCGTCGAGGCGAACGGTCGCACCGGGCGCGGCGCGGACCGAGAGCGTCTCTCGGTCGTCCTGAACCGGACACGCAGGTCCAGACCAGACCAGCCGGGCGCGTTCCGTCTCGACCGTGAACAGCGTCTTCGCCATCGTCAGAACAGCGGCTCGGCCGCGGCGATCTCGGCGGCTCGGGCAGCCATGATCGGGAAGCGCGCCCCGGCGAGCGCTGCAGGCCGGCCCGCCGCGTCCCACGTATCGAGCGCGTCGCGGGCCGTCTGTCCCGACGCCCACGCGAGCAGGCGCGCCGCCGCGTCGGGCCGACCGTCGAGACGCGGGACGAGCCGGGCGGCGAGCGCCACGTCGAGCGGATCGACCGGCGCGCCCTCGCGCGTGCGGAAGGCGGCGGGCGTCCCGCGGCCGTGGAGGGCGAACAGGGCAACTTCGTCGCGCGTGCGGTAGCCCGGCCCGAGCGCCCCGAGGACGGGCAGCGCCTCGGCGACGGCGTCGACCGCCCGCTGAACCTCGGCGCGCTCGTCCGTCGAGAGCACGCCGAGGCCGGCGAGGCGGACCGCACGCGGCGCCCACGCCTCGGCAGGCCACGTCGAGGTATCGCTAGCACGTGTTTCAGTCGTAGCCCACACCCCGAGGTCCGTCGCGGCGAGCGCCAGCACGAAGGCGCGGTCGAGGACTTTGGCGCTGAACGCGTGCGCGGACTCGTCCACGTTGACCGTCCCGACGAGGGCCAAATTCGGCGGCAGGTCGACGCTCTGCCACTCGGCGTCCTGCGCGCCCACGCGCTCCGTGAGCAGCGCCGGACTCCGGACGCCGCCGGGCGTGGCCTCGCGAGCCTCCATCCGGCTCAGGACCTCGGCGAGAAAATGCTCCGGCCGCCCGAGGTTCATCTCGTCTAGGATGAGCGTGTGGATGCGGCCGGCGTCGCGGGCCGCGTCGCGGGCGACGCGCAGAAGTGAGCCCGGGCGGAAGCGCCCCGTGAGGTCCGTGTACCCCAGCGTCTCCGACGGGTCCGTCCAGTCCGGCCGGACCGGCACGAGGTGTGCCACACCGCCCGTCGCCTCAGCGACGAGAGCGGGCAGGCGGCTCTTGCCGACGCCCGTCGGGCCGGCGAGGAGAACGAACGGCTTGGTCCGCAGGGCCGTGAGGTAGGCCGCGATCTCGAACGGCTCGTAGACAAACCCACGCGCCTCGACGGCTGCGATGACTCGCTCGGTCGCCGCGGCGCGGTCGAAATCCGCGGCGTCGTACGCGGCCGGCGTCTCGGCGACGACGGCCGGGGCTGGCGCAGGCAGGGCCTGGGCGTGCGGTTCGCGGCGGGCGGCGTCGCGGACCGCCTCGACGGCGGCCATCAGCGCCTCGGGGTCCGCCCCGGCGCGGGCCCGGACGACGAACTCTAGCACCTTGCCGTCGATGCCTGGCAGCGGGTGCAACACGCGCTGCACGACAGCCCGGAAGCGCGCCTCGGGGGTCGGCAGGTCCGCATAGAGGTCTAGCACGCGCAGGTGCGGCGCGAAGCCGTCGTA
>DASWMO010000133.1:0-4131 GCA_036399715.1 Rubricoccaceae bacterium | reverse complement strand
GAAGCCGTCCGGGTCGCCTGCGGGTGCGGCCTCGGCGAAAAAGAAGTCGTCGAGCGGCGCGGTCTGGATGACGGGCACCTCGTCGAGCGCCGGCAGCGGTTCGGGGTGGTCGAGTCCCGGTTCGAGGTGTTCGGCTTGCGGTTCGGCCTGATCGCGTCGCGGTTCGAGGTGGTCGAGCGGCGGTTCGTCCGGAGCACGCAGCGGTTCGGGGTGATCGACCGGCGGGGCGGCGGAACGGGGTCCCGGTTCGGCCGACGGCGTCGGCGGTTCGGCGGGTGCGGCCGTCCGGGCGGCGTCGAGCAGCCGCTGGCGCTCGCGGAGCACGAGCGGGCTGCGCGGGACGAGGAAGGCCGCGCGGTGCCACGCCGCGAGCGCCTCGGTCGGCCGGCTGGCGGCGTCGAGGGCGACGCCGAGCAGGACATAGGCCGCGGCGTAGGTCGGTGCCCCGGCGACGACGGCTGCGAGGGCCTCGGCCGCGTCGGCGGGGCGGCCCGTCGCGAGCAACTCGGCCGGGTGCTGGAGGGCCGGCCGGCTGGCGGGCGCCGGCGGGAGGGATCCGGGGGGCGGCCCCGCGGGCGGAGTCTGCGGCATGGGAGGCGGTCGCGGGGCGGCAAAGTACGGCCGACGGGCCCGTTTCCGGCCGGCGGCAGGGCCGTTTCCGGCCGCCAACTGGCTGCCCGGCCCGCCGCCGAGCCCGGGATGCTACCAGTCCGACGTCGCGGCCGTGAACGCGTCGCGGGCGACCTGCGTGAGCGCGCGCGTGGCCGCCTCGGCCTCGCCCTGGAGGCCCTCGGCGGGGGCGAAGTCCTCGTTGGCGGTGAACGCGCGGTCCAGCAAGTCGCGGTTCTCGACCCGGTCCTGCACGACGACGCGGACGGAGACGGTGACGCGGCTGAACTGCGCGAGGTTGGTGCCCGTGACCGCGGCCGGCGTGACGGTGTAGCCGGTGATGGTGGCCCGGACGACCGCGTCCGCGGCGTCTTCGTCGGCGACGAGGCTCAGGCGCGAGCGGTCGGCGAAGCGCGCGACGAGGGCGTCCGTGAGGCGCTGGTCGAGCGCAGCCGGCCCGCCGGCCGCGCGGTCCTCGGAGAGCGGGACCGCGACGGTCCGGAGGCGCTCGGGGATCGACGTGCCCGAGAAGCTGTACGCGCACCCGCTGAGGACGGCCACGGCGAGAACGGAGAGCGTAAACCGGAGCGCAGCGCGGGTCATTCGAGGCCGTCGATGTCGCGGATCTTGCGGTAGAGTGTTCGCTCGGAGATGCCGAGCGCGTCTGCGGCGCGGCGGCGGTTGCCGTCGAAGCGGCGCAGGGCCTCGCGCACGAGGGCCGTCTCGGCGGCCTCCATCGTCGGGAGGGGGAGGCCGGCGGCGAGGGCGCTCTCGATCGTCTCGGGCAGCGGCAGGAGCGGGTTCTCGATCTCGAACGTCGTCTCGGCGGCGCTGTAGTAGCCGGCGGCGTCGTCGGCGTCGTCCGGCGGCTCGTAGGTCACGACCTGCTGGGGCGGGTCCGGGACGAACGTGTCGGGCAGGCGGGTCTCGGGGACGAACGCCTCGGGCGGGCGCGCCTCGGGCAGGCGCATCACGGCGCCCTCAGGAGGTGCGATGGCCCCGCCAGCGGCCCCTCCGGAGGCGAGGCGGCGGACGAGGTCGCGGACCTCGCGGAGCTCGGCGCGGATCTCCAGCAGCGCCCCGTAGACCACCTCGCGCTCGCGGACGTCGTCGCCGGCGGGCGGGCGCGACACGGCGACGCCCGCTCCGGCGGAGACGCCGCGGAGGAACGGCCGAATGGCGTCGGCCGAGACGGGGCTCTGGCGCACGAGCACGACGGTCTGCTCGGCGACGTTGCGCAGCTCGCGCACGTTGCCGGGCCACGGGTAGCGCGTGAGCAGGTCCACGGCGTCGGGCGCGAGGCGCAGCCCGGGCGCGTCGTACTGCCGCGCGAAGCGCCGCAGGAACGCGTCGAAGAGCAGCGGCACGTCGGCCCCGCGCTCGCGTAGCGGCGGCACGCGCAGCTGGACCGCCGAGAGGCGGTAGTAGAGGTCCTCGCGGAAGCGCCCGGCGGCCACCTCGGCGCCGAGGTCCTTGTTCGTCGCCGCGACGACGCGCGTGTCGGTCTTGAGCGTCGCCGCGCCGCCGACGCGGCTGTACTGGCCCGTCTCGAGCACGCGGAGCAGCTTCACCTGCGCCATCAGCGGCATCTCGCCGATCTCGTCGAGGAAGATCGTCCCGCCGTCGGCCTCCTCGAAGTAGCCGGTCCGCCGCTCGACGGAGCCCGTGTAGGCGCCCTTCTCGGCCCCGAAAAGCTCGCTCTCGATGAGGCCCTCGGGGATGGCGCCGCAGTTAACGACGACGAGGCGCTTGTGCCGCCGCGCGGAGAGCCCGTGGACGGCGGCCGCGATGAGCTCCTTGCCGACGCCCGACTCGCCTTCGAGCAGGACCGCGATGTCGGCCGCGGCGATCTGGCGGACGCGGTCCAGCACGCCGCGCAGCGCGGGGCTGTCGCCGAGAATGCCGAATCGTTCCTGGAGCGCCTGCCGGTCCATCGGGCGTGAGGGTAGATCTGCAAGGTAGGGCCGGGCGGCCGAGGCGCCGCCGGTCCCGGGGCAAGAGGGGTCGGATCGTGACACGGGGCGGCAGGTTTCTCCCGCGCCGCGCCGTTACCGGCCCCGGCGGGAAAGCGGGTGCGTCGCGGGCGCCACCTGACCGCGTGGTGCGGCGTTTGCCCGTCGGTCCGCGTTCCACCTTCGCCGCCTCCGATGGGCCAGCAGCAGCTTCTCCTTCTCGTGCTCAGCGTGATCCTCGTCGGGCTCGCCGTCGTCGGCGGCCTCTCGGCGTACAACGAGAACGTCCGCAAGACCCGCATCGACGTGGCGACGGCGCGGGCAGTCGAGATCGTCGGGCGGATGCAACTGTGGGTCAAGACGCCCCGGTCGATGGGCGGTGGCGACGGGCTGGGCAACCCGTGGGCGAACTTCCGCCTGGAGCAGATGGGCATCCAGCCGTCGGGCGTCTGCGCCAGCGGCCGCGAGTTTGTCCGCCTGCCTGACGGCTCGCAGATCTCGATCTTCGGCGACGGAGGCAACCCCGTCGACGGCGGCATCCTGGCCTGGCACCCGAACGGCGACTGCGGGCAGCGGTGGAACTGGGAGTTCCACATCGTCTCGCAGAGCGCCTCGCTGGAGGGGATCCAGTTTATCCAGTGCGCGTCGGGCCTGCGCTCGTGGGCGGACGGGTCGCAGTGCCCGCGGTGGTGATCACGCGATCACGAGGTTCGTCGTCTCGGCGAGCGTCGTCCGGCCCAGAAAGCGGCCACGGAGCGTCGCGCTCGTCGCGGCCGTGACCTCGACGCGCGCGTAGTCGCCCGCGCCGAGCGGCGTGGCGAGGAGCGTCTCGGGGCGGTCGAAGACGACCATCTGGTTGCCGTCGGTCCGCCCGCAGAGCTGCGCGTCGGAGCGCTTCGAGCGGCCCTCGACGAGGACCGTCTCGACCCGGCCGACGCGGGCGAGGTTGAGCGCCAGGCTCGTCGCCATCTGGCGCTCGATGATTTCGGCGAGGCGCGCCTTCTTGACCGCCTCGGGCACGTCGTCGGCGAGCTTGCGCGCGGCGTAGGTGTCGGGCCGCTCGGAGTAGGCGAACATGAACGCCGAGTCGTAGCCGACGGCGTCCATGAGCGAGAGCGTGTCGGCGTGCTCGGCGTCGGTCTCGCCGCAGAAGCCGGCGATGATATCGGTCGAGAGCGCGAGGTCCGGGACGATGGCTCGGGCCCGGTCGATGAGCGTGAGGTACTCGTCTCGCGAGTACGTCCGCCGCATGCGCGCGAGGACGTCCGTGTTGCCGTGCTGGACCGGCAGGTGGATAAAGTTGCAGACCGTCGGGCGCTCGCGGTGCACGTGCAGGAGCGCGTCCGAGCAGTCTTTCGGGTGGCTCGTCGAGTACCGGATCCGGAGCTCGGGCGAGAGCAGCGAGATCCGGTAGAGGAGCTCGGCAAAGTCCACGGCCGCGCCGTCCTGGTCCGCCCGGTACGAGTTGACGTTCTGGCCGAGGACGGTCACCTCCTTGTAGCCGCTGTCGACGAGCGCCTTCACCTCGTCGAGGATGGACGCGGCCGGCCGCGAGCGCGCGCGGCCGCGC
>DASWMO010000132.1:0-2045 GCA_036399715.1 Rubricoccaceae bacterium | reverse complement strand
GACGGCCTCTCGTGGGCCTGCGTGCAGGCCTACGCCGGCCTGGGCGAAGGTGCCGCGGCGGACGCAGCCGCCGAGCGTGGCGACGGCGATACCGTGACGGTCGTGTGCACGCCGACCGGCGCGGCCCAGACGGTCCGCCTGGACCTCGCGCCGGACTGGGCCGAGGCGCTCGGGGACGACGACCTCGCGGCGGCGATCACCGAGGCACGGGCGTAAACGAGCGAAGGCCCCGCACAACGTCTGTGCGGGGCCCTCGGCGGAGAGAGAGGGATTCGAACCCTCGGTACGGTTGCCCGCACACACGCTTTCCAGGCGTGCTCCTTCAACCACTCGGACACCTCTCCGGGGACGCGCAAGGTAGGCCGGCCGCGCCGTGCGCGCGACCAGCCGCGCCCGATCCCACTCGGGCTTCACGATCAGAGGCCCGACGGGTCGCTCGGGAACGTCTGGCGGATCGCTCGCAGCGCCTCAGCGAGCGGGGTTGCGCCACCGGCGTCGGCGCCGAACTCGAAGATCACACGCTGGCCGCCGGCCTCGACGTACTCGGCGCCGCCATCGGCGCAGTCGGGGCAACCGAGCGTATCGGTCGCGACGCGCGAGGCGGCCCGAGCCTCGGCGAGGCGCGCCGTCTCGGCGGGCGTGAGGGCGCGCGTGCGCACGCGCGGCGCCAGTTCGGGGCTGCGCGTGCCCGTCTCGGTCAGCGTCGCCGTGCCGTCGGCGACGACGAGGCGGGCGGAGCAGTAGCCAACGCACATCCCGAACGAGGAGCCCCACTCGACCGGGCCGGACGCCGACGTGCGGCTGGTGAGGCAGCCGGCGACGAGCGGGGCGGCGAGCAGGACGGCGAGGAAATAACGGAGCATCGCGTAGACCGGAGGTGAGACGCGAGAACGGCCGTCGGTGCCGGTCCGTGCCCGCGGATCCACGCCGGGCGCCCGGCATTGGAAGCGGGCGCGGCGTCTCCCCCGCCCTGCCCCACGCCCATGCTCTACGTCATCGCCACGCTCACGGCCCGGCCGGACACCATCGACGCCACGCGCGACACACTCGCCTCGCTCGTCGAGCCGACGCGGGCCGAGGTGGGGTGCCTCGGCTACACGCTCACCCAGTCCGTGGACGACCCGGCGGTCTTCCGCACCGTCGAGCAGTGGGACACGCAGAGCGCGGCCAAGGCGCACTTGACGACGCCGCACGTCGGGGCCGCCCTCGCGGCGGCTGGCAGCCTGCTCGGCGCGCCGCCTGACATCCGTACGTTCGCGGTCGTCGCCTGAGCCCTGCGCACGCCGCCCCGATGACGCCTCTGGAGCTGTTCGCCAACGCGTTCAACCTCGCCTCGGTAGCCCTCGCGCGGCGCAACAGCGTCCACACGTGGTGGACCGGGATCGTCGGCGTGTCGCTCTACGGCGTCCTGTTTTTCGGCGAGCGGCTCTACGCCGACACCGTCTTGCAGGGGTTCTTTTTCGCGTCGTGCGTCGCCGGGTGGTGGCAGTGGCAGCGGGGCGGGGCGGGCGCGACCGAGCTTCCCGTCACGACGCTGACCATGGGCGGGCGCGTCGCCGTCGTCGCGGGCGTCGCAGCGGCGAGCGTGTCGGCCGGCTGGATGTTCGCGACCTACACCGACGCCGCGCTCCCGTTCGCCGACTCGTTCGTGCTCGGCGGCAGCGTCGTCGCGCAGCTACTGCTCGTGCGGCGGAAGTTGGACTCGTGGGCCGTCTGGATCGCAGTCGACGTCGTCGCGGTCGTCGTGTACGCGGTCAAGGAATTGTATCTAACAGCGGCTGTGTACGCCGTCCTGCTCGTGCTGTGCGTGCTGGCGGTCAGCGAGTGGCGGCGGTTGCTCGCGAACGCGCCGGGCGCCGCGTCGCCGGTCGCGCTGTGAAGGCGTACCGCAGCGGTCTCGTCGTGGGCAAGTTTGCGCCCCTCCACCGCGGCCACCAGCGGATCATCGAGGCCGCGCACGCCGCCTGCGACCACGTGACGATCATGGTCTGGTCCGCGCCCGACTTCGACACGATGCCGACGCCGGTCCGCGCGGGCTGGCTGCG
>DASWMO010000131.1:0-3521 GCA_036399715.1 Rubricoccaceae bacterium | reverse complement strand
GCCCGAGCGCGACCGAGGCGCCGTCGGATGAGGCGCCGGGGTGCGTCTCAACGGCGGGCTCGGGCGGGCCGGTTAGCATCGGGGCGACCTCGGCGTAGGCGGCGAGGGCGCGCGCGGCGACGTGGCGCACGCGGAGCGCGGCGTCGATGCGTGCCTGCCCGCCGGCGCCGAGGTACGCGCGGAGGTCGGGGCTCGCGTCGAGGCGCACGAGCGCCGCGGCGATGTCCCGGACGACCTGTGCGGGTGACACGGCCGCGATGGCGATGCCGCTCTCGGGCGTGAGCTGGACGCCCGGACCGCCCGTCGCGAGCGCGACGACGGCGCGGCCGGCCGCGAGGGCTTCGAGCGTCACGAAGCCGCCCGAGTCGTGCAGGCTCGGGTGCAGGAGCACGTTCGCGCGCCCGAGGAGGTCGAGCGCCGCCGCGCGCGAGACGCCGCCGTGGAACGTCACGTCGAGGCCGAGGCGCGTCGCGAGGCGCTCCAGCCGCTTCCGCTCGGGCCCGACGCCGACGACGTCGACGTGCGCGCCGGGCAGGCGGGCGGCGGCGAGCGCGCGCAGGCCGAGGCCGAAGCCTTTCCAGTGCAGCAGCCGGCCGCTCATCAGAATTCGCAGCGGCCCGTCCGGCGGTGGCGCGAGCGCCCGCAGGGCGTCCACCTCGTCGTCCGTCAGGCCGATGCTCGGCTGCGCGACCGTCCGCCGCGCGCCGAGGCGGGCCATCGCGCGCGCCGTCTCGGCCGTCGAGCCGATGGCGATCGCCGAGCGCCGCGAGCCGCGCCGCACGAGCGGGTCCAGCCGCGCGACGAGCCGCCCGGCGCTCCGCGCGGTCTCGTACACGACGCCGTAGAGCGAGAACGACGGCCAGAAACGCAGCGGTGCCGACTCGCCGCCACCGACGGGCCCGAACACGAACGGCGCGTCCACGAACGCGCCCGCGCTCGGCGCCCAGCACTTGCCGAACGTGATGTGGTGGACGACGTCAAAGCCGACCTCGCGGTGCAGCCGCCGCGCCGTCCGCGCGGTGAGCACCTGCCAGACGTAGTAGTGGACCTGCTCGGGGATCGTCGCCCGCGGCACGCCGCCGACGTGGCGCGCGCGCTCGAACGGGTGCGCGACCGGCACGAGGTGGATCGCGGCATTCGGGCGCTCGACGAGGCGCGCGCGCACGTTCGCGGCCTGCCCGGCGTAGGTCAGCACCCAGACGTCGTTGCCCGCCTCGGCGGCGGCCTCGGCGAAGCGCCAGCCCTGCCCGTACTCCGAGCCGCGCGTCGGGTCGCAGGCGAAGGCGACCAGGAGGACGCGCCGGCGCCTCGGCAGGGTGTCGGCGGGACGCGGGACGGTCGCGGACGCGGCGGCACGGCGGGCCGCGATGGCGAGCGCGACGCCCTCGGCGACGAGCGTCGCGAGCCCCCCGGCGAGTCCGCCGGCGACGCCGAACGCGGCCGCGAGGGCGACCGTCACAGGTGCCCCGACGGCAATCGCCGCGACGCGCGCCCAGAAGACGGACCGCGGGCGCTCGCTCGCACGCAGCGACGCCGTGAACACGCCCCCCAGCCCGACGACGAGCGGGTACGCGCCGAGCAGCCACAACTCAATCCCGGATGCGACGTACTTGCCGTCGTAGAGGACGCGCAGCAGCCACTCGCCACCGGCCCCGAGCACGACCGCGTAGCCACCCGAGACGACAAGCGCGAGCACGCCGAAGCGGCGCATCGCGCGGCCCATCCGCCCGGCCGCACGGGCGCGGACGAGCGCCGGGAGCGCGAACGCCGAGACGGCGACGAAGGCGTGAAGCGCCGGCAGCGTGAGGTTGAACAGCGCCCGCAACAGCGCGTTGCCCTCGACGCCGAGCACGAACGGGACGACGAGGAACGGCAGCGTGCTCACGATCCACTCCAGCACGCCCGTCGGCATCGCCCAGCGGCCGTACGTCCAGTGCGCCTCGCGGACGCCCGCGCGGAAGTCGGGCGTGTCGGCCGTCGGGCGTCGCAGCGGCACGCCGAGGCGCATCAGCAGCACGGCGGCCACGGCCAGCGACGCGCCGCCCATGATGAGGAAGCCGGCCGCCGCGCTCAGCGCCCCGACCGCGTTCAGCGCGACCGCCGCGCCGACGACGAGCACGAGGTACGCCGCCCCGCCGACGGCCGCGACGGCCGGCCGCCGCACGACGAGGCACGCCCGCCGCGCGAGCCACAGCAGCAAAATCGCGCCCTGCGCGATCCCGAGCGCGCCGAGCAGGGCGGCGATGTCGCCCCGTCCGAGAACCCACGCCACGCCGGCGGCGAGCGCGAACGCCGCACCGAAGCCCGCCGCGAAGCGCCCGTGCCACACGACGAGGCGCCGCAGGTACGCCCGCTGACGCCGCTCGAACCGTCCCGCCCCGAAGACGAGCATCGGCTCGACGAGCAGGCCTCCGTGGACCGTCCCGCACACGAGGAACGCGATGAACGCCGTCGCGAACGTCCCGAATGCCTCGGGCGCGAGCCACCGCGCGAGCAGCACGTTGACGACGAAGTTGGAACCCGAAAAAAGCGCCTGGTCCAGGACCGTCCACGCCCCCTGCCGCGCCGCCGCGCCGCCCACGAGCGCCCGCACGCGCGCCGCGACGGCGCTGCCGAAGCCACCCGGCGCGAGCGGGGGTGGGGAAGAAGCGGGCGGGGGCATCGGGACGGGCATATCGACGGACCGGGGCCGGGCGCGCACCGTTCCGTAGCGTGCGCGGCCCTAAATGGTCCCTCGCGATGGTACGCCGTGTGGACGCGGACGCGCAGTGAATGTGCCCTCGGGCACGCCCGATCCCCCGTTGCAACGCCTCGGCGGGTGGCCGGACGCCCGCTCGCTGCCCGTACCCTGTGGCTCCTCCCGACCGGCCCCGTGCGCAAGATCCTCCACGTCGACATGGACGCGTTCTACGCGTCCGTCGAGCAGCGCGACGCGCCGTCGCTGCGCGGGCTCCCCGTCGCCGTCGGTGGGGCGGGCGGGCGCGGCGTGGTGTGCGCGGCGTCCTACGAGGCGCGGCCGTTCGGCGTCCGCTCGGCGATGCCGATGGCCCTCGCGCGGCAGCTCTGCCCGGACCTGGTCGTCGTGCCGACGCGCTTCGAGGCGTACCGCGAGGCGAGTGCGGCCGTCCACGCCGTCTTCCGGCGCTACACGGACCTCGTCGAGCCACTCTCGCTCGACGAGGCCTACCTCGACGTCACCGCGCCGCTCACGGGCCCGCCCTCCGCCGTCCGCACGGCCGAGGCGATCCGCGCCGAGATCCACGCCGCGACAGGCCTGACGGCCTCGGCCGGCGTCTCGTTCTGCAAGTTCCTCGCCAAGGTCGCGAGTGGCCTCGACAAGCCCGACGGCCTCTCGGTCGTCCTCCCGCACGAGGCCCGCGCCTTCCTCGCCGCCCTCCCTGTCGAGCGGTTCCACGGCGTCGGCCCGGCGACGGCGCGGCGTCTCACGGCGCTGGGCATCCGGACGGGCGCGGACCTGCAGGCGCGCTCCGAGGCCGACCTCGGGGCCGTGCTCGGATCCG
>DASWMO010000130.1:0-2852 GCA_036399715.1 Rubricoccaceae bacterium | reverse complement strand
GTCCGGCTCCGGGCCGTACGCGTCGGGCTCTGCGGCCACCTGCGCCGCTGGAGTGCTGGCCGCGGGTGGCGCGTAGTGGGACGGCTCGGGGACCGGCCCGGCGACCGGCGGGAGGCCAGGACGCGAGGGGGCCGGCGTGTCCGCCCGTGCCAGGAGGTCTCCGAGCGCGCGCGAGGAGGGCGAGGCGCCCGCGGCCGGAGGGACGCTGCGGGCTTCCCCGGCTCTCCCGCCCACGACCGGCGCGCCGACGGCGACGAGGGCCGTGCCGTCGAAGGCGCAGAAGCGGGCCGCGTCGTCGTAGCGGCGGCCGCAGGCCGGGCATCGGGTCATGAGGGCGTCGTCGGTCGGGGCGGGCGGCGAACGTACGGGTGCGCGGGCGGGTTCAGCCGCCAGGTGCGGGCTTGCGCAGAAACGGTGGCGCGCTTGTCTCTGTTTTCACACAGGCCGCTCGGCGCGACCGCGTAGCTTTCCGGGCTTCGCAGCCGTCGTGCACGCCGCTGCGCCCTGCCCCGCCGCCCACCATCCAGAGGTACCCCTTGTCCGTCGGCATCAAAGTTCGCGACAAAGAGTCGATCGACCGCGCCCTGCGCCGGTTCAAGCGCGTCGTCAACCGCGCCCGCACGCTCCGCACGTTCCGCGAGAACATGGCCTTCACGAAGCCCTCCGAGACGAAGCGCCTCGAGCGCAAGGAGGCCGCCAAGAAGGCCCGCCGGGCCAACCGGCGGATGTACTAGGCCCCGCCGACGGCCCCGAGCCGTTCGCCGGCTCGCCCTCTGCCGACGCCCGCCCCGGATCTCTCCGAGGCGGGCGTCGGCTTATTCCGCCGGGGCGCTGGTGTACGTCTGCAGCGCGGCGTCTTCAGCGGTCGGGGTCACGACGCCGAGGGCGGCGTTCAGCAGCGCCTCCTGCTCCTTCACGTGGCGCGACGCCGAGCCGGTCGCCGGGCTCGCCGCCGCGGCGCGGCCGGCGTACTCGACGCGGGCGCCGTCGGGCAACAGCGCGTCGAGGCGGGACTGGACGAACGTCCAGGCGCCCATGTTGGCCGGCTCCTCCTGGAGCCACACGACGGGCTTGCCCGCGAACCGCGCGATCTCCGCGCGCGCCTCGTCCTCGGGAAACGGGTACAGCTGCTCGACGCGCGCGACGGCCACGCTGGCCGGGTTCGGGAGCCCCTCGCGCGCCTTCATCGCGTCGTAGTACACCTTCCCCGTGCACAGCACGAGCCGCTCGGCCGTCTCCTGGCCGGACGGGATGAACGGCTGGTACGTGCCCTCGGTGAAGTCCTCCGGCTTCGAGACCGCCTGCGGTAGGCGGAGCA
The DNA here is from genome assembly GCA_036399715.1 of Rubricoccaceae bacterium. Classification (GTDB taxonomy): domain Bacteria; phylum Bacteroidota; class Rhodothermia; order Rhodothermales; family Rubricoccaceae; genus DASVSE01. The sequence goes on along the minus strand of DASWMO010000130.1, from coordinate 1,534 downwards.
GGCTCTTCGGCGTCATCACGACGAGCGGCTTCGCGACGGGCCGCCGTACCTGGAGGCGGAGCGCGTGGAAGTAGTTGGCCGGCGTCGTGTAGTTGGCCACGACGAGGTTGTCCTCGGCGCAGAGCTGGAGGAACCGCTCGGGCCGGGCCGACGAGTGTTCGGGGCCCTGGCCCTCGTAGCCGTGCGGGAGGAGCATCACGAGCCGCGACGTCTGGCCCCACTTGGCCTCGGCCGACGCGATGAACTGGTCGATCATGATCTGGGCGCCGTTGCCGAAGTCGCCGAACTGGGCCTCCCAGAGCACGAGGGCCTCGGGGTCCGCGACGGTGTAGCCGTACTCGAAGCCCAGCGCGGCGTACTCGCTGAGGAGCGAGTCGTAGATCTCGATCCGCGCCTGGTCTCCGCCCGGAATGTTGAGGAGCGGGACGTAGGCGTGCCCGTCGGTCTGGTCGTAGAGGATCGCGTGGCGCTGGCTGAACGTCCCGCGCCCCGAGTCCTGTCCGGTCAGTCGGACCCGCGTGCCCTCCGCGAGGAGGCTCCCGAAGGCGAGCGCCTCGGCGAAAGCCCAGTCGATCTGCCCGTTCTCGAACTGCTGGCCCCGCTTGGCGAGGAGCCGCCCGAGCTTCGGGTGGACCGTGAACCCGTCGGGCATCGTCTCCAGCGTCCGCACGACGCGGTCGAGGACGTCGCGGGGCGCGGACGTCGGGGCCGTGGCCTGGACCGGCGTCTCGGCGGGCGTCGGCACGGGCGACGACTCGCGGTTCGCCAGCTCCTTCGTCTCCTCGAAGGCCCGGTCGAGCTGCCGCTTGAAGTCGTCGAGGACCGCCTCGGCGCCCTCGGGCGTGAGCTCGCCGCGGCGGAGCAGGCGCTCCAGGTACAGCTTGCGGACCGACCGGTGCTTCCCGATCTCGGCGTACATGAGCGGCTGCGTGTAGCCCGGCTCGTCGCCCTCGTTGTGGCCGTACTTGCGGTAGCACACGACGTCCACGACGACGTCCTTGTTGAACGCCTGCCGGTACTCGAAGGCCATCCGCGCGACGCGGACGCACGCCTCGGGGTCGTCCCCGTTGACGTGGAAGATCGGCGCCTGGATCATACGCGCGATGTCCGTCGCGTAGGCCGACGACCGCGAGTGCATCGGGAGCGTCGTGAACCCGATCTGGTTGTTGACGACGAGGTGGACGGTCCCGCCCGTCCGGTACCCTTCGAGCTGGCTCAGGTTGAGCGTCTCGGCCACGACGCCCTGCCCGGCGAAGGCGGCGTCGCCGTGGAGCAGGATCGGGACGACGCGGTCGCGGAGCGTCTTCTCGTCAACGTCCGGCTCGGCGTCGAGGACCCGCTGCTGCTTGGCCCGGACCATCCCCTCGACGACCGGGTTGACCGCTTCGAGGTGGCTCGGGTTGGCCGAGAGGGTCAGCCGCGCCGTGTTGCCCGCCGGGCTCGTGTGCGTGCCCGTCTGGCCGAGGTGGTACTTCACGTCGCCCGAGCCCTGGACGGCCTCGGGGTCCACGGCGCCCTCGAACTCGGCGAAGAC
>DASWMO010000129.1:0-48126 GCA_036399715.1 Rubricoccaceae bacterium | reverse complement strand
CTGAGTCGACGGAGTAGCTCACGCGGACGGAGTCTCGGACGCCCTGAGCGTAGAGCGCGGGCGCAGTGGCGACGAGAGCGGCGAGAAGGACGAGGGTGCGGGTCATGGGTGAGGGCGATGGGGCGCGGCAGTAGTCCCGTTGAGAGCGTAACCGAGAAACACGAGCAGACCGGCTCACTCTCTGTCGATGTTTGTTGCAATGGATCACGTCTGCCACCGCGGCTGCGGCCCGGGAGGTACCGTACCTCCCGAGCCGCAGCCGTCTCGTCACATCAGCCCGCGCTCGGCGAGGCTCGTGTAGCCTCGGCCAGCGAGGATGATGTGGTCATGGACCGGGATGCCCATCAGCTTCCCGGCCTCGACGAGCTGCTTCGTCACCGCCACGTCCTCGCGGCTCGGCTCCGGGTTGCCCGACGGGTGGTTGTGCGCCACGACGAGTGCCGCGGCGTTCGCCAGCACCGCAGCCTTGAACACCTGCCGCGGCTCGACGATGGCGGCGGCCAGTCCGCCCACCGACGCGACGTGCAGGGCTGTGATCGTGTTGGCCGTGTCGAGGAAGGCCACGACGAACTCCTCTCGGTCGCGGCCCTCGAAGTACTCGCTGAGCACGGCTGCGGCGTCTGCTGGTGAGCGGAGTTGGTCGCGGGTCTGGAAGTCGAACGTGCGTTCGCGGACGAGGCGCGTCGTGAAGAGCGGGATGCCCGAGAACAGCGCGTCGCGGTATGCGCCGTTCGGTGTGGTCGGTGCCGTGACGCAAGCGCGGCTCTGGTGGACGGCGGGCTCGGCGAGATACGGACACGTGTCCGTGTTTGGGATGATCGTCCGGTCGTTCGTGATGCTGGTCATGGTCGTTGGTGTAAACGACGAGAGGCCGGCACCCCAGATAGGAGTGCCAGCCTCTCGGTCGGGTTGATGTTGACAGTCAGTTCAGGCAGCCGTCGCCTTGATGCGGTCCAGCAGGTCGCGCGCGATGCTGTCGATAGCCGCGAGCTCAGCCGTGAGCGCCTCGTCGCTGCCGCCGGACCAACCGCGGAGGTAAGGCAGGCTCGCCCGCGCCGTGTCGAGCCCGAGCGCCGCCAGCACGACGTAGGCCGCACCCTCGGCCTGCAGCTCCTTCTGTGCGCGGCTCGTGGTCGTGTCGCCGGCGTGCGCGAGGGCGTGACAGATCTCGTGAGCGAGCACCGAGGCGCGATCAGCGGGCGAGAGGCGCTGCTGGACCGTGATCCACTTGATCACTGTCTGGCACATCCCATCGGCGTAGCCCGTGTCGACGTACGAGACGCGGTAGCCGAGCGAGAACAGCGCGACGTGTTCGAGGCGGGCGACGAGGCCCACCGGATCGTCAGCGCATAGGCGCGGCGACGGCGGCGAGTAGACGAGCGCGCCGTCCGTGACCGCCTCGGTCTGCTCGTAGTCAAACGTCGTCGCGGTCCGGTAACCGACGACCGTCTTCTTGTCCGGGTCAGTGCCAGCTGCAATGTCCGCCGCGGTGGGCTTGGCGAGAACGGGCGCGAAGACGGTCAGCCCGCGCTCGCCGCGGCGTACGCGTCGGCCGTGCTTCGTCCACGCCTTGAAGCCCATGCAGTGGCGCGCCGTCGGCCGCTGCATCCAGATGAGGATGCTGTTGTTCAGCGAGTAGTCGCGGAAGCACGACCTAAACTGTAGGAAGGCTGCCATCGCGGCGGGGTCGTCCCGGACGCCCGCGAGGCCACGCGCGAGCACGGCGTGCGCGTTCGCGAGGCGCTCGTCGCGAGTCGGACCGTCACCAACCTCGGTCTTGTGCGTGATCGGAGTGGTGAGCGTAAGGGCGAGCTGGGCAGCGTTCGCCGTGGTCTTGATCCTGGTCATCATGGTGGAGTCGCTGCCAGACACAGCAAAGCCGGGGCGCTCGCTTATGAGCACCCCGGCGTCGGGTCCGGCGGATAGGAGAGGGCTGGCGCGATGCCAGCCGTGAGGAGGCTAGGCCTGCTGACGGGCGAGCCAGTCGCGGACGCGGGCGGCGCGGAGCACGCCACCGGCGAAGGGCAGGTGCGCTATCACCTCGTCGGCGAAGGCAGCACTGTGGCTCTCCGCGGCGTCTGCGCTTGCGACGGCCGTGAGCACGGAGATGGCCAGGTCGGTTGGACCCGCGCCGAGCCGTCCCCAGTCGATGCCCGTCGTCGAGTGGACCGGGACGTGCGCGACCGTGGCGTACGCCGTGCCGCGGGTGTCGCGGTAGAGCACGATGTCGTCGAGACCTGCCACCTTCGTCCGGGGTGCAGTGCCCGTTCCGATTCCCGGCCGGAGAATCAGGCGCAGTCGCCCGGGCGCACCGTCACCGCTCGTCCGACGTGGGAGTGCCGGTGCCGGGAAGACTGCTGCCGCTGCGAGCCCTCCTGAGCCGTCGCCCGAGGCCCCCTCTCCCCCACTACCGCTGCACGCTGTCGCAGCCATACCGAGTGCCTCGGTGAGCGCGGCGATGGCTGGCGCGATGTGCCCGAAGACGACGTTGACGCCGAGCGTGCGCCCCTCGGTCTCGGAGCCCGTGACGCGCGCGAGGTGGACTGTCAGCCCGAACGGCACGAGCGGCCGAACCCATCCGAGGTGCTTGGTCTGCACCTCTCCGACGAGCACATCGCCGTACGAGACGCGGACGCCTTCAGTCGTCGCCGTGTCGGTCTCGAACTCGTCGTAGACGCGGTAGCCGTCGCGTACGAGCGTCCAGAGCGCACGCTGGTAGGGCTTGACGCCGACGAGCTTGCTCGGGACAGCAAACCCCGCGGCACCGGCAGCGACCGAGAACGCGACGCTGTCGAGCGCTTTCGCGGTGAGTACCTGTGGCGTCAAGCGCGTGCGCGCTGTCGCGAAGGCGAGCCAGCGGCTAGCCTCGGCGGCGATGCGCTTGGCACGCGCCTCATGCTCGGGCACGCGCGCAGCGTAAGTGGCCGTCCAGTCGCAGACGGCGAGCGCGTGGACGGTGTGGACGAGGAGCGACTCGTCCGTGGTGATCTTGTACTGCATGGCATCGGGGCCTCCCCCGTGCTGGTGTGATGCCGCTGTGCTGTTAGAGCAGCACCGTGGCGTGTGTCCGGCCAGACCTTCCGGCCGAACATGGCGACGCCCGCCTCGGGGACTCCGGGGCGGGCGTCGTGTGGATCGGACCGCTTCCGGTCCGGTGGGTCATGGGTGACCCGGTGCTCGCCTCAGTGGCGGGCTAGGGAATCACGCTGAGGCTAGAACGGCAGCCCGTCGTCGAGCTCGTCCCAGAGCCGGACCGGCGCCGTGTTCGCCGGCATGAGCACGACGCCGGCGCACCCCGCGTCGTAGCCGTCGAGGTACGCGTCGGCGTCAAGCCCGGCGTCCATGCACCAGCGGCGCGTCGGGCGGTTGTCGGGCCCGTCAGCTGTACCGTGCTCATGGCCGAGCGCATAGTCGTGCTCGTACACAGCGTCCTCGTAGCCCTCCGGCAGGCACACGCAGCGGAGCGTGTTGCAGCCGGGGCAGAACGACGAGTGGCACGTGTAGCCCGATGCGGGCTCGCGGACGACGCGCAAGACAGGCGAGTCGAGCAGCCCGGCTCGTCGCCACTGGCAGACCAGGCAGCCCGGCACCCGGCACTCTTCCGGCCGGATGACGGGCCGGTCGTATCCCCTGAGGCGCAGCAGCGGGATGGTGAACGTCTCGGCGTGCGGATCGCCAGACGTGACGGACGGGCGTACCTCGCCCAGGGTGTGGATGGTGGACATTGCAATGGCCCCTCGGCCATGCTGTAGCGAGCGACTGCTCGCTGTGGTGATACCGGCCGTGCAGTGTGCACGACCGGTGCCCGGACGATCCGGGTGGAGACGACGCGAGCCCGGCCGCCACGACGGGCGGCCGGGCTCGGTCAGGGGTGAGACGATGCGTCCATGGGCTCCTCCAGTGGCTCGGGTCTCTCAGAAGGGACCCGGGGGCCTCGAAACGGAGCATGCCCATGGGCGGGGTATCTCATGTCCCCCCTCGGATGTCACAACACGATCCGGTCCGCCCCTTTAAGCCGCGAATGCCGCAAGTACATGGCTTCACGTCCGGACTCCCTACTCCAGCGCTGACCTGATCTGGTCAGCGTATACGTCTGGTGCAACATGCACGTACCGCATCGTCACGGCGATGTCTGCGTGCCCGGCGAACCGCTGGACGACCGGGAGTGGGACGCCGCGCTCAGCTAGCCACGAGATCGCCGTGTGCCGCAGCCCGTGGAATCCGGTCCCTTCGAGACCCGCCGCGCGCGCCCAGGTCGCGAACCGCTGCGAGAGGTAGTCTGGACCAAGCGGGCCACGCGCATGACGGAACACGTGGTCATCTCCCACCCCGCCACGCGCCCGGTGATCGTCGTGGAGACGGCTAAGCACGCCAAGTGCCGGCTGAGAGAGCGGGACCCGCCGCTCGGCCCCGCTCTTGGTCTGGAACCCGCTGTCGCATGCGACAGTGACGAAAGCGCCAGTGAGGTCGACCGACCGCCACCGGAGGCTTACGACCTCGCCCCTACGCAGCCCTGTGTTGTCAGTGAACACGACGACATCGCGGAGCCAGTGCACGGCTGGCGGCCCACCCTCAATGACCTCCACGAGGTGGGCAACCTCATCGGTCGAGAGGGCCTTCGGGAAGGTTCTCGGGACGCGCCTGAGCTTGACGGCAGCTGTGACGTCGGCTGGTGCTGAACCGGCTTCGACACAGAACCGGAAGTAGGTCGAGAGGTGCTTCGTGTACGTCCGCCGCGTCACATCTCCGGCTGGAAGGGAGTCGAGCCACCGTTCGATGTCGGCAGCCGTCACAGCGGCAACGGCGTGCTCTCTGGGGAGTGAGGCTGCAAACCGCCCGACGATATCCCGGTATGTCCGCTGCGTGCTCGCGGTGCGGTGGGAGCGGGATTCATAGAACGCATCCGCAGCTACTCGCACGGTCGACGCAGGGGCAGCCTGCGGGGGTGTCGGCGCGGTCTCCTGGACGGGCAGCGAGGCCCACGGGTCGAAGGAGCCGGCGGAGTACTCGTACTCCAGTCGCGCCTTCAGCCGCTCGGCATCGCGCTTGGACGAGACTCGGAGCGCGACGCGCTTTCGTCGCGGCCTACGTGCCGTGTCAGAGAAGTCGAGGTAGTACTTGGTGTTGACCTTGATCAGGCTGGCCATCGTGATCGGGCGGGAGGTCCCGCGCTGGTTGGAAGATCACGAGGTCACGGGGGTGGCGTGAGCCGGCAGTGCTGCAGATATGCTGTAGATCGGGTGGACAGGTGGTCAGATCCGCTGCCTAGCTCTCGCCAGGGCGGATGCGCGTCGGGCTCATAACCCGAAGATCGTCGGTTCGAATCCGGCCCCCGCTACTCGAACGCCGGTCCTCTACTCAGGGGGCCGGCGTTTCTGCGTCAGGTGGTATCGGGTGAGCATCCACACAAATGGCAGCCTCCACGTGGAAGCTGCCATTCGAACCTGCGCTCGGTGCGGGTCGAACCGCGCCGGAGCGGCAGGTGGCTACACATTCTGTCCAGGCGGGTCCATCTGTGCACTCAGTGGCGAATCGGCCGAGGGCGCGCTGTCTTCTGGCCGCCGATAAAGAATCCATCGACCCGCACAGCAGTCGCTCGCGCCCCGCCGGCCTCTTTCTCGAACCGGCCAAGATCCGTCTGCCCGATTCCGATCGATGTACCCTGTACCTCCTGAAAAAAGTCGCCTGCCGGCGTGATGATCCGGAAGTAGGCTTCATAACTCGGGACTGGCTCCGTTCCCGTGTTGCGCACCCGGTACTCCACCACCACGACGACCGAGTCGCCGCGCGAGGTCTGGACCGTTCGGTTGAAGAAGTTGGTCACCTCGACGCTGATCTCCGCGTCGGTCGAGTCTGGGTCCGTGGAATCGGAGAGTTGGAGAAACACGGCCGCCTGCGTCACGCGGTTTTCGATCACGGCGACCGAAGCGGTCGACGACCGGTAGCCCGGCCGGCGGGCGGAAATCGTGTACGTCCCAGCAGGAACGTCGTTGAACTCGAACGACCCGTCGGCGCCCGTGACGATCGAGCCGGTCGCGGGGCTGGTCGTGATGTTCGTCCCGGCGAGGCCGGCCCCGCTGTCGAAGTCGACCACGCGGCCGCTGATCGTGCCGTACAGCTCGGGCCCCAGCGGCGAGTCCTTGCATCCCGACATCAGAAGGACGAGTCCGGCGAGGACCCCAAACAAGCAGCGTCTCATTGAGCAGGCAGGTGAGCAGGCGGTCACGGCGTGACGGCAGTGCGAAAGCGGGCGACGTCGAGGACGCCGGCAGCGCTGGAAACAGTTAGAATGAGTTCGATTTCGTCGCCCGGCGACGCTGATACGCGCGACGTGGCGAGCGTCGTCGACTGGCCCGGCGCTGGCACGAAACGGCCAGATTGATGCGACGTGGACCGCGAGCGGCCCACCCTGGTGACGTCGAGCGTGTAGCTCAGCGACTCGGTAAACGTCGCACCCGACTCGGGACTGGCGAAGCCGGCCACGACGACCCAGTCCCCATCGTCTGCATGCACGTCAAGTGTGGCGGAGCCAGGCCCGCGGAGACCCGGGGGCTCGTTCGTGCTCGGTAGTTCGAGACCGTCATCGCCGACGTGTGCCACCGCGAACGACCCAGCCAAGGCACAGAGGAGTAGAGTCCACACGTTAGTAGCCCTGGTTGTGCGTAATCGTGACCGATGCGTCGGAGCCGCGTTGCTCGACGCTGAACGGCACCTCAGCTTCGCCGGTCTGGATCAGTTGCAAGCCATCGCCGTCTTGGACGACGGTGTGGTTGAGGCGATCCCCTTCAAAGTCCAGCAGATAGATGTTGCCCGCCCCCCGTTGCGTGACGTCGATCTGGTTCAGGTCGCCCGTGACCCAGGCGCCAAACACATTGTCATCTCCGGACTGCTGCACCGACGCTGTGTTCTGCATGCCCTCCTGAACGAGCACGGCCAGATTCCGTGCCCCGCTCTGATCCACATTGAGATCGTTTTCGGAACCGGTCTGATCGGTGAGCACCGCATTGCCGTCCGACCGCCGAAACGCGAGGTCCAGAAACGCCCGATCAGATTGCCAGAGGCGGCTGTAGATCTCGGCGACGGCCTCGGCACGCGTGGATGGGACGAGGGACGCGGCTGGGCTCGCAGAAGCCTGCTGCACAAAGACCTCGTCGGCCGTGGAGGGTGCGGTCTGAGCACGCAGCGCGGGCGCGGCGAGCAGCAGCAGGACGGCGCTGAGAAGGGTGGCAGGAAAGCGTTCCATGGGTCTGGGGAGTGGGGCGTCAGTTGCCCTGTGTGATCGTCACGGCGTTGCCGTCACCACTCTGGTAGATCTCGGACGACTGCCCGTCATCCCCGAACTGGGTGAGCAGCGCCGTATTGTCGTCACCGGCCTGAGAGACGACGCTGACGTGGTCGTCGTCGCTCTGCGTGACCCCGGCCGCGTTGTCGTCGCCGCTCTGAGCGATGGTCGCGGCGTTGTCGTCGCCGGTCTGCCGAACCGTGCCCGTGTTGGTATCTGCATCGGCGCCGACGCCCTGTTCGAGGTCGGCGAGGTTGCCGTCGCCGGCCTGCGTGATGGTCGCCTCGGTGTCGTCGGCGGAGCCGCCGGCGCCTTGGAGAATGCGGGCCGTGTTGTCGTCGCCGGCCTGCGAGACGGTGCCCGTGCTGCCGTCGGAGTGCCCGCCGAAGCCCTGGCCGACGCGGGCGGTGTTTCCGTCTCCGGCCTGCACGGCTCGGCCGTCGCTGCCGTCGGCCGAGCCGCCGTCTAGGCCCTGGTTGACGAGCGCAACGTTGTCGTCGCCCGTCTGCCCGACGGTGCCCGTGTTGCCGTCGGCGTCGCCGGCGCCGAAGGCGGCTCGGTCGGCGCCCTGCGCGACCTGTCCGACGTTGCCGTCGCCGTCTTGCGCGAGCGTCGCGGCGTTGGCCTCGGCCGTGCTCGCGCTGCCGAGGCCCTGCGTGATGTTGGCGTAGCTGCCGTCGCCGGCCTGGGTAAGCGAGGCCGTGTTGTCCTGGGCGTCGCCGTTGACGCCCTGCGAGACGAACGCCTCTCCCTCATCGCCGAGTTGGTTGACCATCGCCGTGTTGCCGGCGGCGTGGCTGGAGCCGAAGAGGCCCTGCGATACGTTGGCCGTGTTGTCATCGCCGTCCTGCGTAATCGCCGCCGCATTGCCGTCGGCTTCGGCGCCCGCGACGCCCTGGAAGACGGCCGCGCCGCGCATCGCGACGGTGCTCGGGAAGGTCGGCGACGGGTCGGTGCCGCTGTTGTCGTCGCCGGTTTGCGTAACCGTCGCCATATTGTCGTCGGCCGACCCTTCGAACGAGCCCTGCTCGACCGTCACGGTGCCGTCGTCTCCACTCTGGCGGACCGCTGCCGTGTTGCCGTCCGACCCAGCCGCCTGGTCGACAATCGACGTGTTCGCTTCGCCGGCCTGGACGACCGTCGCGGTGGCGTCGTCGCCAGCCTGAGTAAGCGTCGAGGTGTTCTGAGCCGCTGCCGTCCCGCCCCATGCGAGCAGGACAGCCACCACTGTGTACGATCGGTTCATTGGACAACCCTCGGGATGGGGCCGTTTCGGAACAGCCAGTCAGACGAGTGCGCCGGTGGGCAGCAAGCGACGTCGCCTGCTGCCCACCGGCACGTGTTCTTTAGGGACGCGGCGGGGCCATCATGCCCTCACCCTGTGTCACCGTCGCAGTGTTGTTGTCACCGCCCTGCGTGAGCGTGCTCATGTGCCCGTCGTCGCCCATCTGGTCGACCATGGCCATGTTCTCATCCCCGGACTGCTGGATGAGGCTCATGTTGTCGTCGTCCGTCTGAGTCGATGTGGCCACGTTGTCGTCGCCGTTCTGCTGAAGCGTCGAGCTGTTTCCGTCGCCGGTCTGCGTGATGGTCCCCGAGTTGTTCTCGGCGGTGTCGCCGGCGTTCTCGAATCCCTGGTTCAGGAGAGCCGTGTTGTCGTCGCCGTCCTGCGTGATCGTTGCCGTGTTGTCCTCAGCGCCGCCCGTAACGACCTCCATGGTGGCCGCGTTGTCGGCGCCCTGAGCGATCTGGGCGAAGTTGTCGTCGCCAGTCTGGTCGATCGTCGCGTCGTTGCCCTCAGCCTGGCTGCCAGCGCCGAAGCCCTGGGAGATGTTGGCAAAGGCGCTCTCGGAATCCTCGGCCTGCGTGATCGAGGCCGTGTTCTCCTCCGCGTCACCACCGACGCCCTGCGAGATGAACGCCTCAGCCTCGTCGCCCATCTGGTCGATGGTCGCCGTGTTGTCGTCCGACGTGTCACCGGCCTGACCGCCACCCTGGGTCACCTGCGCCGTACCGTCGTCGCCCTGCTGGTCCGCGTTGGCCGTGTTGCCGTCGCCGGACTGGAACAGGAAGCCCGTGTTGCCCGAGGCGTCGCCGTCGGCGTCGATGCCCTGGCTGAGAACGGCTGAGTTCTCGTCGCCGTCCTGCACGATCGTCCCGGTGTTGTCGTCGGACGAGGCGCCGTCGACGCCCTGGAAGAGCGAGGCGTCGTTGTCGTCGCCGGCCTGGAAGACGCTGGCCGTGTTGCCGTCGGCCTCAGCACCGCTGACGGTGCCCGTCGCCGAGCCCTGCGCGATCTGCGCCGTGTTCGTGTCGCCCTCGCTCTGCTCGATGGTCGCCGTGTTGCCGTCGGACGAGTTGCCGAAGCCGAAGCCCTGGAAGATGAGCGCGTCGCTGTCGCTGGTGTCCTCACCCTGCGTCACCGTCGCCGTGTTGCCCTCGGCGTCCGTGAAGAGGCCCTGGTAGACGAGCGCCTCGTTGTTGTCGCCGCCCTGGCTGATCGTCGCAGCGTTGTCGTCGGCCGAGAAGCCTGCGGTGCCGTCGCCGAAGCCCTGCGCGATCTGGGCGAAGCCCTCGTCGCCAGACTGCGTCACGGTCGCCGTGTTGCCTTCGGCGTCGGCGCCGTTCGTGCCCTGGAAGATGCCAGCGCCGTCGATGCCCGCGAGGCTCGTACCCGCGTCACCGTCGTCCTCGCCACCGTTGTCGTCGCCGGACTGCGTGATCGTCGCCGTGTTGGTGTCCGAGTCGCCGTTCGGGTCCGTCCCGCTGTCGCCACCCTGGCCGATCTCGGCCTGGTTGTCGTCGCCGGACTGCGAGATCGTCGCTGTGTTGTCGTCGCCGACCTGCGTCACGACCGCGCCGAACGTGCCGCCCTGATCGTCGGCGGTGTTGACGCCGTCGCCACCGTCGTTGGTGTCGCCGGACTGCGTGACGTCCGCCGTGTTGTCGTCGCCCTCCTGCGAGATGCGCGCGTCGGACTCGTCGCCGGACTGCGTGATCGTGGCGTCGTTGCCGTCCGAGGAGCCGGTCGCGTCCTGGCCGCGGCCCTGCTGGTCGATGTCGGCGCGGTTCTCGTCGCCCGACTGGTCGATCGAGGCCGTGTTGTCGTCGGCCGAGCCCGAGGCGGCCGTCGCCGGGGCGTTGGCGCCCTGGTACAGCGAGGCACGGTTCTCGTCGCCCGACTGGTCGATCTCGGCTGTGTTGCCTTCGGCGTCCGCGTTGCGGCCCTGGAGGATCACGGCGCCGTTCTCCTCGCCGGACTGGTCGATGGTGCCGCTGTTGTTCTCGGCGTCGCCGCCGAGCGTGCCCTGCACGATGAACGCGCCGCCGCCAGCGTGGCGGCCGGCCGCGCCGACCGGAACCGGCTCGGGGCCGTTCTCGTCGCCCGACTGGTCGATCGAGGCCGTGTTGTCGTCGCCGTCCTGCTCGACGGTCGCCTGGTTCTCATCGCCAGACTGGTCCACGGTCGACGTGTTGCCGTCGGCCCCGTCGGCCGTCGTGCTCGTCTCGGCCGAGAAGCCCTGCGTGACGGTCGCCGTGTTGTCGTCGCCGTCCTGCGCGATGTCCGACGCGTTCTCGTCGCCGTTCTGGTTCAGCGTCGCCGTGTTGTCGTCGCCGGCCTGGTCGATGGTCGACGTGTTGCCGTCGCCGACTTGGTCCGCCGTGGCGGCGTTGTCGTCGCCGGCCTGCGTGACCGTGGACGTATTGGTCGTCGTCTGCGCCGCGACTCCGCCGGAGGTCATCAGCAGCAGGACGAAGAGAAAGTGATTGCGATTCATGGGTAGCCCCGTGCGGGGAATCTGAGAGACGGGCGGCCCGTCGAAGAAAGGGAGGCCGAGGGCGACGTCGCCCCCAGCCCGAGGTGGATGACGGCCGGGCGCGCGGGCGCCCGGCACGTCCTTAGTTGAACGTGGGCACGCTTTCGTCGCCCTGGGTGACGGTCGCCGTGTTGCCGTCGCCGTCCTGCGTGATCGTCGACATCTGGCCGTCGCTGCCGGACTGGTCTACGGTCGCCGTGTTGTCGTCGCCGGTCTGCGTGATCGTGCTCATGTGCTCGTCGTCGGTCTGCGTCGACGTGGCCATGTTGTCGTCCCCGCTCTGGAAGATCGACGACATGTTGTCGTCGCCGTCCTGCATGATCATCGCCATGCTGGCGTCAGCGTCCTCGTCCATCCCCTGCTCGATCGTGGCGAAGTTGGTGTCGCCGGCCTGCGTGATCGTCGCCGTGGCGTCGTCGGCCGAGGCGTCACCGGAGCCCTGGAAGATGGTGGCCTCGTTCTCGTCGCCCTCGCCGCCGGTCGTGCCGGCCGTGCCCTGCGTGATCGTCGCCGAGGAGTTGTCGACGTCGATCTGGTCGATCGTCGCGAAGTTCTCGTCGCCGTTCTGCGTGATGGCCGCGTCACTGTCGCTCGCGTCGCCCTCGGCGCCAGCGTCGTCGCCGAAGAAGCTGCCGCCCTGGCTGATGCGGGCCGTGTTCTCGTCGCCGGGCTGCGTGATCGTCGCCGTGTTCGTGTCCGAGCTGCCCGAGTTGACGCCCTGCTCGATGCGGGCCTCGTTCTCGTCACCGGACTGGTCCACGGTCGCCGTGTTGTCGTTGGACTCGCCGCCGTCGGTCCCCTGGAGGATCGCGGCGTCCTCGCCCTGGAACTGGTTGCCGGCGGCGTCTTCGAGGTCGCCGTCGCCGGACTGCGTGATCGTCGCCGTGTCGGTGTCGGAGTCGCCGCCGACGGTGCCCTGCTCGATCGACGCCGTGTTCTCGTCACCGGACTGCGTGACGGTCGCGTCGCTGTCCTGCGCCTGGCCGTCCTCCTCGCCCTGGGCAATGTCGGCCTCGTTGTCGTCGCCGGTCTGCGTGATCGTGGCCGTGTTGTTGTCCGAGTCGCCCTGGGCGATGCCCGCCGTGTTGTCGTCGCCGGACTGCGTGAACGTCGCCGCGCTGCCCTCCGAGTCCTCGCCCTGGGTGAGCGCGACCTCGTTGCCCTCGCCCTCCTGGGTGAAGGTGAAGTTGCCGTCGTCGCCGTCCTGCGTGATCGTGATCGTGCCGGCGTCGTCGTCCTGCGTGAGGTCGGCCGTGTTGTTGTCGCCGCCCTGGTTGATCGTCGCCGTCTGGCCGTCGTCGCCGGACTGGGCGATGCGGGCCGTGTTGTCGTCGCCGTCCTGCGTGATCGTCGCCGAGCCCTCGTCGTCGTTCTGCGTGATCGTCGCCGTGTTGTCGTCGCCGGACTGGCTGATCGAGGCCGTGTTGTCGTCGCCGAGCTGGTCGATGGTCGCGGCATTGCCCTCGCTGTCCATCATCTGCTCGACCGTCGCCGTGTTGTCGTCACCGGACTGCGTGACGTCGGCCGTGCCCTCCTCGCCGTCCTGGGTGACGGTCGCCGTGCCGGTGTCACCGGTCTGGTCGACGGTCGCCGTGTTGTCGTCCTCGGTCTGCGTGACCGTCGCCGTGTTGTCCCCATCGCCGGTCTGCGTGACCGTGGCGGAGCCGTCGTCGCCGGACTGGTCGATCGTCGCCGTGTTGTCGTCGTCGGACTGGGTGATGGCGGCGGTGTTGCCGTCGCCGTCGCCCTCCTCGGAGCCCTGCGTGATGGTGGCCGTGTTGCCGTCGCCGTCGTCGCCGAGGCCCTGGTCCACGGTCGCTGTGCTCTCGTCGCCGTTCTGGGTCACGGTCGAGGTGCTCTCGTCGCCCTGCTGGGTAACGGTCGCCGTGTTGTCGTCGCCCGGCTGGGCGACGGTTGATACGTTCTGCGCGGCCACGGTCCCTCCGGACATCAGCAGCAGCACGAACAGGAAGTGATTACGGTTCATTGGGGTGCCCCGGTCGGGGCAGGTTGGGGAGGCGTCCCGAGTGGGACAGAGAAAGGGGGCCGGCGGGCCGGCGGGAGTGAGAGGAGAGCCTGCTTCCGGGCACGCCCGTGGCGGGAGAGTCAGGCGGCGGTTCCCGGGGCCTCTCGGTCGCTCGCCGGGCGGCGCGCGAATCCCGGAAATCGATGGGCCGTCGCGAGAACAGCACTGCACGGGGTCAGCCGGCGTGCGGGCCTCGGGGCCGCATGGGGTTATCTGCGATAGACGAGGTGAGTCCGGAGCAGAAAGAAGTTGTCGTTCACGCTCCCGCTGCGGACCCCATCGAGGCCCTCGCGAAGCGGGTACACGTTGCCGAGCGACATGCCGAGGCGCAGGCTCGGCGAGACGAGGCGCTCGATGCCGATCGCACCGGTGAGGTACGGAAAGACCATTCCCGCATTGTCGAACCGGTCGTTCTGGACGAGCACACCCGCCCCGGCGACGAGGAACGGCGTCGTCCGCGCGCCGGGAAGGAGGGTGTAGGTCCCGTTCGCTTCGGCCGTGCCGTGGAGCGTCCGGAAGGCGCCGCTCGCGGCGATCTGCCCGATCGACGCAGCGATGCCGAGGCCGAGGCGCGGCGTGACGCGCTGCCGCACGAAGGCCTGGACCGAGGGCGCCGCAACGGGATCGCGGTAGTCGCCCTCATAGAGCGTCGCCGCGAGCGAGGCGCCGACGCTGAAGCCCCCGCGAGCCGCGCTGCCGGGCTGCGCGCGCCCGAACGCGTCCGTGGACTCCGACTCGGCGACGGCCCGGTCGTAGGCGGCAAAGGCCGCCCCCGTCGAGTCGGAGGGCGTGCGGAGCGCCCACAGGTTCTCGCGGACGCCCTCGATGATGAGCCCGCGAACGGCCTCCTCGATGGCTTCGGTCACGGCGAGCGCAGGCGGCTCGTTGAAGCTGTAGCCGGCCTCAGCTTCGAGCAGGTGCCGCAGCGAGACGTAGCGGAACAGGCCGCCCTCGGTCTGCTGCGAGAGGATCGTCTTCGTCGTGTGGACCGTCCGGAGGACGCGGCCGGTCTGCGTCGAGATGGCGCGGAGATAGACCGTCACCTGGTCCCGGCGGACCTGCCCCGAGGCGCCGGCGCCGAAGTAGCGGACGCCGATGCCGCTCGTGATGATGTTGCTGTCGTACCCGATGATGCCGCCTTCGAGCAGGATGCCGGCGTACAGGAGCGGCGGCAGCGGGGGCAGCGGCGCGCCGTCGGGCCCGGCGTTCTGGCTCCGGATCTGCGAGATGATCTGGCGCTCGTTGAGCAGGTTCGGAAGCGCTTCGCGCTCGATCGGGCGGAACCAGCCCGACTCGTCGAGCGCGCGGACGAGGATCGAGGTCGCGCCCTGCGTGACGGCCGTCGAGAACGTCGAGGCGTTTTCGAGCGTGCGGTACTGGCCCGTCTGGTCACGGAAGCGGTAGACCGCCACGACGACCTGCTCGCGCGGCGCCGGAAGGTCGCGGAGGCTGAGCGCCGCGGCCGTCGGCTGGGCCGGGCGGGCGCGCTCGAGCTCGAACGGGCGGAGGTACGACCCGCACCCGGCAGCGACGAAAGCGATCAGGGCGAGCCCTGTCTGGAGAAAGCGAAGACGCACGGAGAACGGCTCGGAGATGGGAGGCCCGGCAGGTGGGCCCGGAGAGAAGCGACCGGCACGTGCCGGGCTCACGGGTTGGACGGGATCGAGATGATGGACTCGTCGCCCGTGAGCGTGTTGAAGACGCGAATCGTGATCTCGTCGAGGCCCGGTGTGATGTCGATCAGAAAGTCCCCGAAGTCGAAGGAGCCCTCCTGGCTGAGGTCGAGGCCTTCGAAGCGGTCGCCCGCGATCTGGCGTGCGAGGTCGTTCAGGATGCGCCGCTGGAGGTTGGCCTGGAAGTCCGCGAGTTCGTCGTCGGGCGTCCTTTCTTCGGTGTACTCGTTCTGCGCCTGAGCGCTGCTGAGCATCCACGAGTAGTTCGCCGGGCTTCCCCCGAACGCGGGGTTGCGGGGCTGGTAGACCATCTGCTGGGCGGCCACGCCGGGTGCGAGGGCAGCACACGCGGCGGCGAGCAGGGAGAGACGGAGCATGGCGGAGGACATAGAGATCAGTAGGCGGGCGCGGGACCGCCGCGGCGCTGGAGGCGGCGGTACGCCGCTGCGACGGCTCGCGCAACGTCCTCGTCGGACTCGTCGGCGCGAGGGCTCAGGCGGGTCTGAAAGACGAGTTCGTCGTTGACCTGCACGCGGACGACCGTGTTGATGCCTCGGTCGGGCTGCTCGACCACCTCGACCGTGAAGGCGACGGCCTCTGGCGGCGGCACCCACTGGCGGTAAAACGCGAGGTAGAACTCGCGGCCGAGGCGCGTGATGGTCTGGTCCACGACGAGCCCGTCGACTTCGAGGCGCCGGACGCCGTCGACGGCCGCCGGGCGCGCGAGGCGCGCAACCGCCTCCGCGACCTGCCGCGCGCTCGGGGCCGTGGAGTCCGGGCGGGCCTGCTGAAGCGGACGGAGTCGGCCGTACTCGCGGAGCATCGTGTCGTATCCGAGACTGAGCCCTCCGACGACACGGGCGTCTTCGGTCACTGCTCCAGAAGCGGACGTCGTCTGTGCTTCACACGTCGCCCCATAGGCCAAGAAGCCCAGAGCACACAGGAGGATACGAGACGAGGAACAGGGCGAAAGGGAAGACGCAGTCACAAGAAAGTCGATGGGCTGAACCGAGCCCGAGGGACTCGTCAGGACTTCAGTTTGAGCAGGCGACCAGATTAGGGCACGTCCCGCGGGTCTGAACTAGGGCCGAGGGGGGGCGGACGCTAGGGACAATCCTGGCAAAGCGTCGCCAATGAAAGGCATGAATAGGTATTGAACATGTATTGATCAGTGTCTGAACAGTTCGGAGGCATGATGCGTCGCGAGACGGCAGTTGAGCATCGTCATGCTTCTTTCTCCGCAGTCAGATCCCGCCATGTGACCATTCCTGTCGACGTTCACAGGACTTGGGAGCGTTCCTGATGTCCGATAAAACCTCGTGGACTGCGCTGCCCGGCCGGGGCGCTGGATGGGGTTGCACGGGCGCGGTGCAGCGGCGACGTTGGCTGCTCCCCTTCCCCTGACTCATGCGCGCCTCGTCTGTCCTCTTTCCCCTCCTCCTCGGGCTGGCCCTCTGCGGGCCCCGCGCCCACGCCCAGCCCGCGGCCGATGTGCCGGTCGAGCGCGTGATCCTGTTCACGAGCGGCGTGGGCTACTTCGAGCACGCCGGCCGCGTCGCCGGCGACGCCGAGGTGACGCTCCAGTTCGACGAGTCCGCGCTCAACGACGTCCTGAAGTCGCTCCTCGTCGAGGACCCGCAGGGGCGCGTCGCAGGCGTGGTGTACCCGAGCCAGGCGCCGGTCGAGCGAACGCTCCGATCGTTCGCCATCGACCTCTCGGGCTCGCCCGACCTCGCGGCGATCCTTCAGCAGGCGCGCGGCGCCGAGGTGATCGTCGAGGCGCCCGGCGGGACGCTCCGCGGGACGATTCTGGCGGTCGGGTCCGAGCCGCCGGCTGCGCCGGGGCAGGCCCCAGAGCGGACGCTCACGCTCGCGACGGCCGGCGGCCTCGCGACGGTCCGCCTCGGCGAGGCGCGCCGCATCGCGTTCGTCGACGCGTCGCTGCAGGCCGAGATCGACGGCGCCCTCGCGGCCCTCGCCGAGGCGCGCGGCGGGCAGCGTCGACCCGTCCGCATCCAGTTCCGCGGCGGCGGCCCGCGGCGCGTCCGCATGGGCTACGTCGTCGAGGCGCCGGTCTGGCGGACGAGCTACCGCCTCGTGCTGCCCGACGCGGGAGAGGCGACCGGCACGCTCCAGGGCTGGGCGCTCGTCGAGAACCCGACCGAGTCCGACTGGGCCGGCGTGGACCTCACGCTCGTCTCGGGGCGCCCGGTCTCGTTCCAGACCGACCTCTACACGCCGCGCTACGTCCAGCGCCCGTTCGTCTCGCTCCCCGACGACGCCGTGACGCAGCCGCGGACCTATGACGAGGGCGCCCGCTTCATCCCGGCGCCCCCTCCCCCGCCGCCAGCCTCAGCACCCGTTCTCCAGGGAGGTCTCATCACCAACGACGCCATCGGGCAGGCGCGCGTGGTCACCGGACAAGATCTTGAGCAACTCGACATCCGCGGCGGGCGTGCAGAGAATGCCGAGTACTACTCCGATGGCCTCCGGGTGAGCGGTCAGAGCGAGATCAACCTCGGCGTGGGCTTTCAGCCACAGGCGACCTCGGGCGACTTCGGCGAGCTGTTCGCGTACCGCCTCCGCGACGTGACGCTGCCGCGGCGCGCCTCGGCGATGCTGCCCATCGTCGCCGAGGGCATCACGGCTGAGCGCCTCAGCGTCTACGACGGCGGCGCGGGCCGCCACCCGATGCGCGGCGTCCGCCTCCGCAACTCGACCGGCAACAACCTCCGCGGCGGGCCGGTCACGGTCCTCGACGACGGCTACGCCGGCGACGCCCTCCTGCCGGACCTCACCGCGGGCACGCAGCGCCTGCTCACCTTTGCCGTCGATCAGGACGTGCTCGTGGACCCGTTCGCGATTCCCGACGCCCCCGGCACCGTCGAGACGGCGACGCTCCGCGACGGCGTGCTCGTGATCCGCCGGCAGGCGCTCGTGCAGGGCGGCTACCGCGTCGAGAACCGCGGAGAGCGCCCGCGAACGGTCCTCGTGGAGCGCGCCCGCCAGCAAGGCGCGCGCCTCGACGCACCGGCCGCGGCCGAGGAGACGACGCCCGCCGTCTACCGCTTCCGCGTGGATGTCGCCGCGGGCGAGGTCGACACGCTCATCGTCCGTGAGGCGCGCACCTATGACGAGGGCATCGTTCTGTACGGGGCCGACCCGGACTACCTAGCCTCTTTCGTCCGTGCCGACGGGGCCATTCCCGAGGACGTGCGCCGTGCCGTCGAGGAGGCCGTCGACCGCCGCCGGACGCTCGCCGAGACCGAGCGCCAGATCGCGGCGCTCGACCGCGAGGTCCAGACCATCGAGAATGACCAGTCACGCATCCGCGGCAACCTCCAGTCCGTCGACGCCCAGAGCGACTACGCGCGGCGCCTGCTGCGGACGCTCGACGAGCAGGAGACGCGCCTGGAGGCGATCCGCGGCGAGCGCACGGTCCTCCTCGCACGGGCCGAGGAGCAGCGCCAGGCCCTCCGCGTGACGGTCCGGTGATGCCGGCCGTCGCGGCCTACCAGCGCGCGGCGATGCTCAGCGTCGGGTAGGCGGGAAGCGCGCGGGCGTCGAGCGCGAGCGGGAGCGGCGCCTCGGGATCCACGGCCTCGCCGCCGGAGGCGCCGGCGAGGCGCACCTGCACCTGCGCGAGCACGTCGAACCGGACACCGCGCCGCGTCGCGCCAGCGCCGAGGGCGAGGCCGGCACGGACGTCGGCCGGCGCGCGGCGGCCAGCGTCTGCGCGGCCCGAGGCGGCGTCGAGGCGCACCCCGAGTGCGAGCGGCCCGACGGCGCGCTCGGCGAGCAGGCCGGCGGAGAGCGGCCGCGCGTACGGCGCCGGCCGCCACACGCCCCCCGGCGGGCAGACTTCCGCCAGCGCGGCCGCCCCGGCGAACGAGACCGTCCAGCCGTCTGCCACCAGCCGGGCCGCGACGTCGACGCCAGCTGCTCGGCCGGCGTGGCGCGAGAAGCCAGCGAGCGGGCCGGCCAAGTCCCCCGCGGCGTCGGGGCGGAGCACGTCGCGCTCGCGGCGACCGTAGGCGTCGACGCTCAGGGCGATGGTCTCCGAAGGCGCCCACTCGGCACCCAGCCCGGCCTGCCACGCCGAAGCCGGCGTGCCGTCAGCCCCGGCGACGGCCCACGCCGCGCCGGCGAGCGGAAACGGGCCCGCCATACGGATGAGACGCTGCACGGCCTGCACCTGCCGGCTGATTCCCGCCCGAACGACGACGCGGTCCGCAACGGGCATCCACCGCACGAACACGCGCGGACTGAGAACGGCGGCCGTCCCGCTGGCGGCATTGAGGCGGAGGCCAGCCTGCACCTGCCAAGGCCGCACGGGCGACCACGTGTCGGCGACGTACACACCCACCTCGTCCGCCGCGCGGCGGTCTGCATCCTCGCCCGTCTCAACGCGGCGCCACGCGGCCCGACCGCCGACCGAGAGCGTGTGCGAGAGCGAGAGCGACCGCTCGACGTCGAGCGCCGCGGCCGTCTCGCCGAGCCCTTCGTCCGCGGTCACGCCAGCCTGTTCGGTGACGCGGGTGGTGTAGACGATGCCCGTCGCGAACGTCCGCTGCCCGACGAGTCCGCGCAGCCGCGCGGTCAGGGCGCCGGCGTCGCCCGCGACCCGGGCGCCCGTGGCGGGAAGGTCGAGGCGGTCCCGCGTGCCCCACGCCGAGACGTCGAGCCGGGCGGCGCGGCCGACGCGCACGCCGATGGACGCCTCGGCGCTCTCGAACGCCATGCGGGGCCGGACCGCGTCGCCCCGGCGCCCGCCGAGCGGATCGACGATCCAGACGCCGCCCTCGGCGAGCCGCACACCCGGCCCGACGAGACGGCTCAGCACAGACCGCACCGCGCCGACGTGGAGCGACACTCGGGGCGAGAGCACGACGTTTGCGACGGCCCGCGCCGCGACCGGCGAGAGCGCGACTGCAGAAACGGTATCGCCGGCGAGAGCACTCGCCGTTTCGGTTTCGAGGATGGCCGCGAGGCCGCCGCCGACGCCGGCCGGGGCCTGACCGCGGTGCAGGACGATGCGCCCGAGCGCCTCGGGCTGGAGCGTCAGCACAAGCCCGCCAGCATGCCACGGCGCATAGACCGGCACGCCGTCGCGGAGCACGCGCAGCGCGTCGGGGTCCGCCCCGCGCACGACGACCGGCCCGCCCGCCCCGCCGGTCCGCGTCAGCCCCGGGAGGGCGGCGAGCGCGCTCCCGAGGTCCCCGCGCCCGAACGGCGACGCCGTCGCGGCGACGCCGCGCGCGCGCATGTCGGTCATTCCCGGCGCCGGCTCGTCGCCGAGCGCGTCCACCTTCACCTCTGACGACGCGAGCGGCTCGGGCGGCAGCCGTACCACGACGGGCAGGCGCGGCGAAAGCGGGAACACGTCGAGGTCGAGGCGGACTGGCCGATAGCCGATGAACGACACGCGGACGGCGTAGCGCCCGGCCGGGAGGTTCGGGACGGCGAAGCCGCCGTCGCTGCCAGCGAGCGCGCCGATGCGAGCATCGACGAGAAAGACGCTCGCCCCGGGCAGCGGATCGCCCGTCTCGGCGTCGACGGCGCGGCCTTCGAGCGTGCCCAGGAGCGCCTCGGGCTGCTGGTCGCCGCCGTAGGTCACGTTGAGCGGCTCGGCGATGAGCACGTACTGCCCCGCCCTCAGCGGCTGGGCGCGGATGCCTGTCCCGCGGAGCAGACGCGCCAGCGCGGCCGGGGCGTCCTCGCCCGCGGTGTAGCGCCCCGAGACGCGCCGCTCGCGGACGACGCGAGCGGCAAAGACGAGGTCGAGTCCGGTCTGGTCCGCAAGCGAATACAGGACATCCGAGAGCGGCGCGTCGGTCCAGACGGTCGTCTGCGCGGCCGCCGGGCGCGCCCACGCGAGCGCAAGGGCGACAGCGCCGAGCCACACGGTGAGCCGAATCGCGGGTCGCGGCATAAGGAGGCCCCGAGCCCCGGCGGCGGGGCTAGCCCGCGATGCGAAAGCCTCCTCCGACTGCCACGACACGCCCGCCGAGCGCGAGTGCGAGCGCGCGCGCAGCGGCCTCAGGGCCGTCCGCCATGCGGAACGAGGCCGACAGGGCTTCGCCAGCCAGCGCCGCATCGACCGTCATCGGGACGCCGAAGCGCTCGCCGAGCTGGTCTGCGACGTCGCCCGCGGGCGTGTCGCGGAATTCGAGGTCGGGCAGGAATGCCAGCGCCTCGCCACGGTCGGCTGCCACCGGAGCGGTCGGAGCCGCGAGCGCGGCGACGGTGCTGGCCTGTCCCGGTGCGAGCACAACGGCCGGCTCGGCCCCGCGCACGCCCAGGTTCACGCGCCCGGTGAGGAGCGTCACGCGCGTCGCGACGGCCTGCGTCCCGGCGCCGGCGACGCGGACCGCGAAGACGGTCCCGAGCACGCCGACCTCGGCGTTGGGCGTCTCGACGGCGAACGGGCGGGCGGGGTCATGGACGATGTGGAACAGGGCCTCGCCCTCGCGCAGGCGCGCCTGCCGCGGGTCCGTGCCGGCTTCGGGGACCATCAGGACCGTCCCGGCGGCGAGGTCGGCGACGGAGCCGTCAGCGAGCGTGACGGTTCGGGCCGTGCTCGCCGTGATCGTCTCGAAGCCGCGGTCGCGCAGCCCGACGGTCGCGAGGACGGCCGCAAAGCCGGCGACGCCGAGCAGAGCCGCTGTGCGCCACATCCACCGCCGCGATGCGCGGCGCGAGGCGGGCGACGCAGGTCGGTCGGACGCCCGAACCGGCGCGGGGCGCGGCGTCTCGGCTACCCGGTTCAGTTCGGCGACCGCGGACATGTCGCCCGGCGACACGAGGGCGGCGTCGAACAGGTCCGAAAACGCCTGCGCGTCGGCCGCGACGAGGTCCGAAACGGCCGCGAGGCCGGGGTGCCGGGCGACGGCGGCGTCGAGCGCGGGCCGGGCGGCGGCGAGGCGCGCGCGCTCGGGCGCGTCGAGCGCGTCCGAATCGAGGGCACGCAGGACAAGCAGGTCGGCGTCGGGCAGGTCCGAGGCGAGGTCCCGGCGGATGGCCGCGCGGACGGCTCGCCACCGGGCGGCATCGGCCGCGAGGTGCGGGGCCGTGGCGAGCACGTCCGCCACGTCGGCAGGCGTCTCGGCGAGGGCGATGCGGGCGGTCGGGTCGGTCATCGGATCGGGAGGGCGAACAGCAGCAGGACGGCGGCTCCGGCGAGCGACGTGCGGAGTTTTTCGAAGGCCCGCTTGACCTGCATCTTGACGGCCGCCTCGGAGGTGCCGAGGGTCTCGGCGATGTCGAGGTACGGGTAGCCGAGTTCGCGGAGTTCGAGAATGCGGCGGGCGTGGTCCGAGAGGCCCGCGAGGGCGGCGCGGAGGTCCATCTGAAGGGCCACGTCGTCTGGCTCGACGCTTCCGGGGGCGGGCAGGTCCGGGTCGTAGAGGGTCTCGCGCGTGGAGTAGCGGCCGCGGTAGTGGTCGTGGAGTTCGAAGAGGGCCGCCTTCATCGCCATCGCCTTGACGCGGTCGGGGTCCTGCAGCACGTCGAGCCCGCGGTGAACGCGCAGGAGCGCGTTCTGGGTGAGGTCGTCCACCTCGGGGACGCGGCCGATGCGGCTGATGAAGAACGACCGCATGAGGGGCTGGCAGGCGGTGAGGAGCGCGTCGCGGGCGGCGGCATCGCCGGCTTGCGCGCGGCGGACGGTCTCCGGGCTGAACGGGTGCATGGGGAGGCGCGGGGCCATCGGGAGAGCCGCGGACTAGGCGCGTGAGGTCACACTGCGGCGGCGTGTCAATCTGCGCCTGCCGGCCGTGGAACGCAAGCGGTGCTCGACGTGTGCGCCCGCCGAGGCGCGGCAGATCTCTGCGGCGCTCGTGTCATCGACTCATGAGCCCGCCTGGGCGCCACCGGCCTCGCACGCTGGGCATAGGCCGTGGAGACGCGCCGCGTCTCTACGTCGGAGGCTGGCTACTGGCCGGCAGCGGCGACGGTGCCACCGGCCGAGCGGAGGCCGGCGTAGGCACGGTCGTACTCAGCCTGCGCCTCGGCCAACGTCGGGCTCTGCGGGAAGAGCGACGTGAGCTGGTCGTACAGGCGCAGCGCCTCGCGGTAGCGGGCCTCCTGCCGTGCCGGGACGCTGTTGTCGGCGAACTGGACCTGCGCGCGCACAGCGCCGAAGAGCGCATCGTCGGCGTAGGGGCTGCCGGGGTAGTTCGCGAGCACCGTCTGGTAGGACAGCACGGCGGCCTCGTAGAGCTCGCGGCGCTCGTAGAGGCGGCCTTCCTCGTACTGCTTGCGGGCAAGCTTCTCGCGCAGCTCGCCGAGCAGGGTCTGGACCTCGGCGGCGTGGGTGCCCGCGGGGTGCTGCACGAGGAATCCGTCGATGTACTGGATCGCCGTCGCCGTGTCGGTCTGGTCCAGCTCGTAGCTCGGGCTCAGCGCAGCGTAGGCGAGGATGCGCTCGTACGCCGCGTCCTCGACGCGCGGGTCGGTCTGGTAGAGGTCGATAAAGCGCGTGAACTCGGCCCCGGCGAGCAGGTACTGGCGTGAGCCGGCGTAGGCGCGGGCGAGGCCGAGCTGGGCATCGTCGGCCAGTTCGCCCGTGCGCCCGAAGTCCAGGGCCGTCCGGTACAACTCGACCGCGTTGTCGTAGCGGCGGCGCTCAAACTGCTCCTGGGCGCGGGCATACGCCTCCTCGGCCGAATCGGCGACGACCGCGCCGCCGCCACTGCACCCGGCAGCGGCCGAACAGACGAGAGCGAGTGTGGCGAGGCGGACGGCGGGGCGAAACAGCATCAGGGCGCGGGAAAGCAGTCGGGGGCGTCCGGGCCAACGGAGTCGGCACCGGCTTATTGCTGCCGATGGTAGCTCCGGCAGGCCCCGCAGCAGCCTCGGGCGGACCGCTCTCACGGCGTCTTCGCCGCGCCCGAGCCGGCGGATTACTCGATCAGGACCGCGTCGCCACCACGGTAACCGAGGATGAACAGCGACTCGTTGACCTGCTGCCCGCCGAAGCCGAAGCGGTGCGCGATGCCCTGGAACGTCGGGGCCGCGCGGAGGCGGTCAGCGAGCGTCCCCTCGCTCCCGGCCTGCCCGGGGGCAGGCTCGAGGTTGGCGAGCAGCATCCGCGTCACGTCGTAGCCGATGAGCGCGAGGCGGTCCGGCCCGATGCCCGACAGCTCGCGGTAGCGCCGCCCGAACGCGTCCGACGCGCCCGGGGCGACGAAGAAGTCCTGCCCGAAGACGGCGTTCATGCGGCTCGCGCGCTCGCGGCTCGTCGTGATGCCCTCCCACTCGGTGTTGCCGATCGGGCGGGGCGCGCCGCGGACGGCTTCGAGGGCGCGGACGGCCTCGGCGATGTGCTCGGGCGCGTCCGCCCCCGTGACGGGCAGGTAGACGGCCTGCACGGCGGCGAGCGCGCTCGCACCGACGCGGCGGTCGAGGTCCGGCCAGTCCTCGGCCGAGGCGAGTTGGCGGTCGAAGCCGACGGTCGCCCCGAGGCGGCGCGCCTCGGCCGCGAAGGCCGAGCCGTCGGTCTCGCCCGGCGTGCCGCTCTGCGTGACCACGCCCACGCGGCGCAGGCCGAGGCGCTGCACGGTGTAGCGCGCCATCACGCGGCCGCGCGCCGCGAATGTCGGGTTGGCCTGGAAGGCAAAGCGCCGGCCCGCGCTCACGGCGTCGTCGGTCGCGAGCGGCGCGACGAGCACGACGCCGGCCGCCTCGGCGCGGGCGGCCGCCGGCTCGGCCTCGTCCGAGAAGAGCGGCCCGACAATGGCGTCGGCGCCGGCCTCGACCGCGTCGCCGACCGCGTCGCTCGCAGCCGGACCGTTGCCCCCCGAGTCGCGGAAGACGAGGCGCACCTGCCGCCGCGGCGCGCCCTCGGCGCCCCCGGCCTCGACCGCGCGGTTGTGCTCGTCGACGGCGATGCGGACGCCGTTGAACAGCGCCTGACCGAGATAGCCGTTGGCCCCTGAGACAGGCAGCACCACGCCCAGGTCGAACGGACGGCCCTGCCCGTTCGGTCCGCCAGCCGTGGCGAGCGCGAGCACGCGGCGTGCCTCGGGTGTGTAGCGGCTCTGGGGGTACGTCGCGATGAGGGTCGTCAGCGACGACACGGCCCCGTCGAAGTCGGCGTCGGCGTAGGCGGCCTTGCCGGCCATCAGGAGCGCCGCCGTCGTCGTGGTCGAGTAGCCGGGCTCGGATGCGGCGCGACGAAACAGGCGGTACGCCTCCGGGTAGGCGCCCTCGCGGTAGCTCGCGGTCCCGCTCTCGAACGCAGCCGCGGCGGCGGCGCTCGGCGGTGCCGTCGCGGGCTGTGCGGCGAGCGGCGTCGCGGCGAGTTGCACGGCGGCAAGCAGCGCGACGAGGCGGATAGCGTGGCGGGCGGAGGAGTGGGCAGAGCGGCGCATCGCGAGACGGGAGGACGGCGAGAGGGCCGGGCAAAATAGGAGCGCCGCGGCCTCTGCGGGCGACGCCTCACGCAGACGCGTCGGGGCATGGCACGAGTACGTGCAGGGCGCTCGGCCACGCCTCGACGTCGAGCGCGACGGCGCTGGTCGCCGTCGCCTCGCCGTCCGAGTGGACACCCATCGTGCCAGCCGTCGCGCGGATCGCGACGCGGACCGCCCGGTGCATCTCGACCTCGGGAAAGCGCACGTGGCCGCCCGTGAAGGCAGTCGGGAGCACGCGGAGTACGCGCCGCGGGCGGACGTGCCGAACGACGCAGACGTCGAGCAGGCCGTCGTCGAGGCGTGCGTCGGGGGTCAGGCGGAAGCCGCCGCCGACGGCCTGCCCGTTGCCGACTTCGCACAGAAACAGCGGCCCCGCGTACACCACGCGTCCGCCCTCCCCGACGGGAAGTCCGTCACCGGCGACCGTATCGTCGAGCGCGACCTCGACCTCGACACCGGGCCGGCGCCACGCCCACAGTTCCTGCACGACGGCCGCGAGGTAGGCCGCCCGCCCGCCGAGGACCTTGAGCCCGGCGGCTCGCGCCGCCGCGGCGGCGTCGAAGCCCGCGCCGAGCGCGTTCACCACGACGCGGTGCTGTGGATCGCTGCTGCCGTCCGTCCACCGGACCGCCCCAACGTCGAGCGGCTGCGAGACGGCCGTCGCGAGGGCACGGACGCCGGCGGCGATCCCGCGCGGCATCCCGACCGCGCGGGCAAAGTCGTTGCCCGTCCCGAGCGGCAGGATGCCGAAGCGCGTCGCGGTCCCGGCGAGCGCGTTGGCGACGTCGTGGACCGTCCCGTCGCCGCCGACGGCCACGACGGCGTCCACGGAGCCCGCAAGGAGCGTCGCGAGCGGGCCCGTCCGGTCGGCACCGGCCGAGACATGGACGACGGCGTCGAGGCCAGACGCGGCGACGGCCGCTTCGAGCGCGGGTCGCTGCCGGGCGGCGGCGCCGTTGCCCGCGGCCGGATTGAGCAGGAAGGCGATGCGGCCCCGAAACGGCTCGGATGGGCGCAGAAACGGGGCGGGGCGGTCGGGCATTGGGCGAAGGTAGCGGCCGGGCTGTTCCTCGGAGGCCGCGGCCGCGACTCGTGGCGCCGCGGCGGGCGTCTCTACCTTGGCCTCCCCTGCCTGCGCCATCGTGCTGCCCGTCTCGCCCCGCTCCGGATCCCTGTGGACGGCCGCCGTCCTGCTCGTCGCGCTTGCCGGCTGCCGCGGCGGCGCAGCCGGCGAGACCGTCGACGGCTCGGGCCGGCCGGTTGCGGTTCCATCCCGCGTCGGGCGCGTGTTCCCGCTCGCGCCGAACGTGACCGAGCTGATCGCCGCGGCGGCCGGCGTGGGGCGCCTCGCGGGCGTCGCCCCGGCCGACGACTTTCCGGCCGGCATCCGTGGCCTTCCGCGCGTCGGCACGTTCCCCATCGACGCGGAGGCGCTCGTCGCGCTCGACCCGGACCTTGTGCTCGGATCGCTCGACGTCACCACGACGGCCGACGCAGACCGCCTGACGGCACTCGGCCTGCCGACCTACCTCTTCCGCTTCGCGACCCTCGGCGACATTCCGCACGCGCTCCGGACGCTGGACACGCTGCTGGATGTCCGCGGCGGAGCGGCGGCCGCCGAGGCGTTCGAACGCCGCGTCGCGACGGTCCGGCAGTCCGTCGAGGGCTTCGTCCCGCCGCGCGTGCTTCTCCTCGTCGGCGACGAGGGCACGTTCTACGCGTTCGGGCGCGACTCGTACGCCTCCGAACTCGTCCGCGCCGCCGGCGGCGACAACCTCACGGATCGCTACCCCGGCGCCGCGGCGACGCCGACCGAGGAGGCCATCCTCGACATGGCGCCCGAGGTCATCGTCGTCCTCGGGGATGCCGACGCGCGCTCATTCGGCGCGCGACACCCGGCCCTGCTGACCACGCCTGCCGTCCTGAATGGCCGTGTCTACAGCCTCGACCCGGACCTCATCAGCCGCCCCGGCCCGCGCGTCGCCGACGGCCTCGACGCGCTCGCGCGGCGCCTCCACCCCGAGGCGTTCGCCGCCGGCGCCGCGTGACTGCGCCTGCACGGAGGCCTGTCCAGACGGCCGCACTCGTCGCGATTGGTCTCGTCGTCACCCTCGGGGTGTGCGCAGCCGCCGTCGTGTGGGGCTCGGCCGACCTCGGGCCGGCACGCGTCTGGGCCGCGCTGACGGGAGCCGGCGACATCACAGCGACAACGATCGTGTGGCGCCTGCGGATGCCGCGCGTCGTGCTCGCTGCCGTCGTCGGCGGCGGGCTGGCGGTCGTCGGCGTGGCGATGCAGGCGCTCGTCCGCAACCCACTCGCCGATCCGTACCTCCTCGGCGCGTCGAGCGGCGCGAGTGCCGGCGCGGCGCTGTTCTTTCTCGGCTTCCTGCCGCCGGTCCTCGCGCGCGGGCTGACGATGCCGCTCGCGGCCGTTGCCGGCGCGTGGATCGCCGTCGCGAGCGTCGTTGCCGTGTCGCGACGCGGTGGCGCCCTCGCCCCGACACGGCTCCTGCTGACGGGCGTCGCCGTGTCGGCGCTGCTGGGCTCGGTGACGGCGTTCGTGACGTTCGCCTCGCCCGAGCCGGACCGGCTGCGGGCGGTCCTGTTCTGGCTGCTCGGCTCGTTCGCCGGGGCGACGTGGAACGCGGTCTGGGTGCCGCTCGGCGCGTCCCTCGGCGCCCTGGTCCTGCTATGGGCGCTCGCGCGGCCGCTCGACCTGCTCACGACGGGCGAGGAGCCGGCCGCCGCCCTCGGAGTCCCCGTCGAGGGCCTGAAACGCGCGCTCATCCTCATAACGGCTGTCGCGACGGGCGCGGCCGTCGCGTCGTCCGGCGTCGTTGGATTCGTCGGGCTCGTCGTGCCGCACGCGGTCCGGATGGCGGCAGGCGCCGGGCACCGACGCCTCGTGCCGCTCGCGTTCGCGGCTGGCGCCGTCTTCCTCGTCCTCGCCGACCTCGCCGCGCGGACGGTCCTCGACGGGCAGGAGGTGCCCGTCGGCGTGCTGACGGCGCTGTGCGGCGTGCCGTTCTTTCTCGCCCTCCTCCGACGCAGCGCCGCGGCCGAATAGCTCGGCGCTACTCCGACCGCAGCGCGTCGATAGGCCGCAGGCGGGCCGCCTGGACGGCCGGGACGACGCCGAACGTGAGCGCGACGACCGCGACGCCGGCCAGCGCGCCGAGCGCCCAGCCCCACGGAAACGCTGGAGAACTCTTCATCAGCGCCGCCGCGACGTTCCCCCCGAGCACGCCGAGCGCGACACCGACGAGCCCACCCATCTGGCACAGCACGAGGGCTTCGATGAGAAACTGCCGCCGGATGTCACCGCGCGTGGCTCCGAGCGCCTTGCGGATTCCGATCTCGCGCGTCCGCTCCGTTACGGAGACGAGCATGATGTTCATCACACCGACGCCGGCCGCGAGGAGCGCGATGAGCCCGACGCCGGCGCCGCCGAGCGAGAGTGCCCGCGTGAACCCCTTGAGGTTCTCCGCTACGTCCGCGCCGCTCGTGGTGCCAAAGTCGTTGTCGGCCTCGGGCGTGAGTTGCCGGACCGCCCGCAGCGCGCCCGTCGCCCGGTCACGCGTGCTCCCGAGCAGCGTCGGCGCCGGCGCGCGAACGTCGATCTCGACGTCCTCGTCCGCCATCCCGTAGACGCCTACGACGCGTGTGACAGGCGCGACGACGCGCTTGTTCGGGTCCATCATCCCGAACCCGCCGCTCTCGGGCGCCAGCACGCCGACGACCGTGTACCGCCGCCCGTCGATCCGCACCTCGCGCCCGACAGCGTCGCGGCCCGTGAACAGCTTCTCGCGGACCGTCGAGCCGAGGACGGCCACGGCCCGCGCCCCGCGGACATCCTCGGCGTCGAGGTAGCGGCCCTCGGCCAGTTCGAGCCCGTGGTTGGCCGCGTACGCGTCGTCCGTCCCGTCGAGCGACACGTCGGGGTCGGTCGAGGCGTCGCTGGTCCGGACCTCGACGCCCCACCGCGAGACCGACGGGCTGACGGGCAGGCCCGAGCGCTCGGCGAGCGCCTCGGCCTGCGCCAGCGTCAGCGCCGGCCGCTCGTCCTCGTCCTCGGCCGACGGGCCGTTCTTGGTGAACCGCGAAAACGTGATCGTCTGCGACCCCAGCGCCGAGAGGCTGTCCGTAAGCGTCGACTCCAGCACGGCCACGGCCGTCACCGACGCGACGACCGAGAACACGCCGATCGCCATGCCGACGAGCGTGAGCGCGCTCCGGAGCGCGTTGCCGCGGAGGGCCTGGAAGGCCATTCGGATCGTCTCGATCATCACTCGTACCGGAGGGCGTCGATGGGGCGGGCGCGGGCGGCCTGCCACGCCGGGACGAGCCCGAACGTGACGCCGACGACGCCGCAGATGAGGAACGCGAGCGCGACCGTCCCGCCCGAGAGCTCGGCCGTGAACACCTGGTCGATGGCGAGCGCGACGCCGGCCGCCAGCGAGACGCCGATGACGCCGCCGAGGCAGCAGATGAGGACCGCCTCGATCAGAAACTGGAGCAGGATCGCCCGGCGCGTCGCCCCGAGGGCCTTGCGGACCCCGATCTCGCGCGTCCGCTCCTTCACCGAGACGAACATCACGTTCATCACGCCGATCCCGCCGACGAGAAGCGACAGCGCCGTCAGGAACAGGCCGACGCCGTAGGTCGCGACGCGCATCGTGGACACGAGTTCGCGGAACTGATCCTGACGGTTGACGGCGAAGTTGTCGTCTTCGAGAGGGTCCAGCCCGCGCCAGATCCGCACGAGCCCGTGGATCTCCTCCTCGGCCGCGTCCAGCGTCACGCCCTCGCGGACGCGAATCTTGATGGCCACGTCGGGGTCGGACGAGAACAGCCGGCGGTACGCCCGGATCGGGATCGTCGCGTCGTTGTCGGCCGACTCGAGCCCGAGAAACGAGCCGCGTTTGACGGTCACGCCGACGACCTCGAACCGCTGCCCGCCGATCCGGACCGGCTTCCCGACCGGGTCCTCGCCGGGGAACAGCGCCTCGACGACGTCCGACCCGAGCACGACCACCGCCCGCCCTGCGTCCGCCTCGGATTCCGAGAACGACCGCCCCTCGGCGATGTCCGACCCGCCGGTGTCGACGTAGGCCGCTGCCGTCCCCGTCACCCCGACTCCCTCGGCGTCGTCGCGCCCGCGCGAGACGGTGAGGC
The DNA here is from genome assembly GCA_036399715.1 of Rubricoccaceae bacterium. Classification (GTDB taxonomy): domain Bacteria; phylum Bacteroidota; class Rhodothermia; order Rhodothermales; family Rubricoccaceae; genus DASVSE01. The sequence continues at coordinate 17,737 of DASWMO010000129.1, read as the reverse complement.
TCGTGCCCGTCAGCGGGACAATCGCCGCTGCCGTCCGCGACCGCGCGCGGAGAAACGGGACGAGGTCGTCGGTGACGGGCGGACGGTTCCGGAGCTTCCACCACTCCTCGAACGCGAACCACGGCGTCTTCTGGACGAACAGCGCGTCGTCGCCGATGATCGACATCGAGCGGTCGAAGGCGCCCTCGATCCCGTTGATGACCGTGAACATGGACGTCACGGAGACGATGCCGATGACGATCCCGAGCGTCGTCAGGAGCGCACGGAGCTTGCGGGCCCAGAGCGTCCCGACCGCGATGCGGACGCCTTCGGCGAGTTCGGTTGAGAGCATGCGGGAGTAGAGAGCGGCTGGAATCGGAAGCTCGTCGCGGGCCCTACGGGGGAGCGCGGCCGATTCCTCGGTTCCGTGACAGCCGGACGACGATTTTCCATGATCGCACCCGCCGGATCAACGTCCGCGCTCACCGTCCCCGCGTTTCGCCTCCCGCCGCGCCATGCCTCCGCACCTGTTCGTCCTCTTTGGAGCCACGGGCGACCTCGCCGCCGTCAAGCTCTTCCCCGCCCTGTACCACATCTCGACGGGCGATGATGCCGGCGACGCGCCGTTCGTCGTCCTCGGTGTCGGCCGGTCGGACTGGGACGATGCGCGCCTGCAAACGGTCGCGACCGAGGCACTCGTCGAGGCCGGCACCGACGAGGCCGAGGCTCGGACGTGGGCCGAGCGGACGCTCCGCTACGCCCGCACGCAGTCCTACGCCGACCTCGCGCCGGTGATGGACCGGGCGGCTGAGATCGAGGCCGAGGCCGCGACGGAGGGCAACCGGGTCTACTACCTCGCCCTGCCGCCGTCGGCCTTCCCCGACGCGATCCGGGCGCTCGGCGAGCACGAGGCCGAGCGCCGCGACGGCGGCGGCTCGGGCTGGGGCCGCCTCGTCATCGAGAAGCCGTTCGGGCACGACGCCGCGAGCGCGCGCGACCTCAACGCGGTCGTCCACGCGCACTTCGACGAGGACGCCGTCTACCGGATCGACCACTACCTCGGCAAGGAGACCGTCCAGAACCTGCTCGTCTTCCGCTTCGCCAACGCCCTCTTCGAGTCGGCCTGGAATCGCGCGCAGGTCGAGCGCGTCGAGATCACGGTCGCCGAGACGAACGACGCCGAGGGCCGCGCGGGCTACTTCGACGGCGTCGGGACGCTGCGGGACATGATCCAGAACCACCTCACGCAGCTCTTCACGCTCGCCGCGATGGAGCCGCCCGTGCGCCTCGACGCCGACGGCATCCGGACCGAGAAGATCAAGGTGCTGCGCTCCACACGGACGGCCCGGCCCGACGAGGTCGTGCTCGGGCAGTACACAGCCGGCGACGGCAAGGAGGGCTACCGCGACCACGACGGCGTTGCCGAGGGCTCGACAACCGAGACCTTCGCGGCCGTCCGGCTGCACGTCGACAACTGGCGCTGGCAGGGCGTCCCGTTCGTCCTCCGGACGGGCAAGCGCATGCCCGAGCGCCTGACGGAGATCGCGGTCGTCTTCCGGACGCCGCCGGTCGCCCTTTTCCGCCGCAAGGGCGAGGCCCACCCGACACCCGCGCCGAACGTCCTGCGGATCCGCCTCCAGCCCGACGAGGGCTTCCACCTCTCGTTCGAGGTCAAGACGCCCGGCGACGGGTTCGGCGTGACGACGCAGACGCTGGACTTCTGCTACCAGGACGCCTTCGGGCGCCTGCCGGACGCCTACGAGACGCTCCTGCGCGACGTCGCCAAGGGCGACCCGACGCTGTTCGTCCACGCCGACGAGGCCGAGCAGGCGTGGCGCCTCTACGAGCCCCTGCTCGACCACGACGGCCTCACCGTCCACGAGTACGCCTCGGGCACACGGGGCCCGGACGAGGCGGACCGCCTCTCGCGGTAGCCCCGCCAGACCTCAAACGTGCTCCGGCACCCGGCAAAACACCTCCGGCACCCGACAAAACTGCTCCGGCAGCCGACAAAACACCTCCGGCAGGTGGCAAAACACCTCCGGCAGATGACGGAAGTGCTCCGGCAGCCGTCGGAAGTGGTCTGGCGGGCGCCGGAAGGGCTCCGCCCGCCCTCATCCGTACCTTCGCGCGCCCTGCCGCCCCGCTGATGTCCGTCGTCGTCCTGCCCACCGCCGCCGCCGTCTCGGACGCGCTCGCCGACCGCACGGCGGACATACTGCGGGCGGTCCTCGCCTCCCGCGCCCGCGCCACGCTCTGCCTCACCGGCGGCTCGACACCCGAGCCGGCCTACACGCGCCTCGCAGCGGCCGAGGGCATCGAGTGGGACCGCGTGCACCTCTTCTGGGGCGACGAGCGCGCCGTCGGGCCCGAGAGCCCGGACAGCAACGCCGGCATGGCGCAGCGGACGCTGATCACGCGGGCCGGCATCCCGCTCTCCAACGTGCGCCGCATCGAGGGCGAGCGCGGCGCGGCCGAGGCGGCGCGGCGCTACGAGGCGTGCCTCGAAGAGTTTTTCGGCAACGCGAAGGCGCGCTTCGACGTGCTCCACCTCGGCATGGGCCCCGACGGCCACGTCGCGTCGCTCTTCCCCGGCAGCCCGGCCCTCGCCGAGCGGAACCGGCGCGTCGTCGCGACCGAGGCGCCGGACGGCATGGCCGTCCGCGACCGGATCACGCTGACGCTGCCGGTTCTCGGCCGCTCGGCCGTCACGCTCCTCGCCGCGACGGGCGCGGGCAAGCGCGACGCCCTCGCCGCCGCCTTTTCGGACGACCCGCCGCCCGCCGGGCGCATCCGCCCCGAGGACGGCGAACTGACGTGGCTCCTCGACGCCGCCCTCGCGGATGGCATCGTCGACGCGACGGCCTGAGCCGATCAGATCGGGCAGGTTAGATCCGGGCGCGCGGCGAGTCTCGACCGGGACACGCCGCGCCTCCCGTGCCAGATATCGTCGTCTCCGAGTGTCCCGCCCTCTCCCCCGCCCTGCCGGACGTCGTCGGCGCATGGACCGTCCGGACCGTCGAGCCGCTCGTCGTCTCCGAGCCCGGCCTCGACGCCGTCCCCGAGGCAGTCGTGCAGCACGCGTGGGGGCGCGGGCTGTTCGGCCGGGACGCGCTGCAGACGACCGAAGGCGAGGCCGTCCGGGTCGACCGCACGGGCCGCCTCAACCGCGCGTCGGGGCCGGACTTCTCGGGCGCGCTCGTCCACATCGGCGGGCTCGCATGGGCCGGCGACGTCGAGATCCACCGCACGAGCGCGGACTGGGAACGCCACGGCCACCACACCGACCCTGCCTACAGCCGCGTCGTGTTACACGTCGTGCTCACGGCCGACGCGCGGACGGGCACGCTGCGCCGGTCCGACGGCTCGGCCCTCCCCGAACTCGTCCTGCTGCCGCACCTCGACCGGAGCCTCGCTGCCGTCGTCCGCGATCTGGCCGCCGCGGCCGTCGACGCGCCGCGGTGCCGAACGCGGTGGCCCGAGGTCCCGCCCGCGCTCGCAGCCGACTGGCTCCGCGCGCTCGGTGCAGCTCGACTCCGGTCGCGCGCGGCCGTCCTCGGCCGCGCCTACGGCCGACGCCCCGACCTCGGCGCGCTCCTCGTCGGCCGCGTCTTCCGCGCCCTCGGCTACGCCGACAACGCCGACGCAATGGAGACGCTCGCGGCCCGTCTGCCGCTCGGCGTCGTCCGTTCCCTCGAAGACCCGGCCGACGTCCTCGCGCTCGTCGTCGGAGCGGCCGGGCTCACGACGCCCCTCGCGCCCGACGGCCTCGCGGACCGCTTCGCGGCGGTCGCCCCTGCCGGGCTCGTCCCTATGCTGCGCGAGGCGTGGCACCGCTCCGGGCGCCCCGCCAACGCCCCGCGGACGCGGCTCGCGCAGGCCGCGGCCCTCGTCGCCCCCGGCGGCGTGCTCCGCACCGATGCCGTCGCCCGCTTCGCCGCCGCCCTCGATATCGGGCCGGACGCAGCGCTCGACCTGCTCCGCCCCATGCCTGCCGACGCCACGCCGCGCCTCGGGGCCGACCGCGCCCGCGACACGTTCGTCAACGCCGTCGCGCCCGTCCTGCTGCTCGACGCCGAGATGCGCGGCGACGCGGCCCTCGACGCGCGTGTCGTCGAAACCGTCGCCCGGCTGCCCGCCGCCCGGGACCGCATCACGGACGGCTTTCGCGCCGCCGGGACGCCGCTCCGGCGTGCGCTCGACGCGCAGGGCGCACACGCCCTCGCCCGCGACTACTGCGACGAAGGCCGCTGCGCGCGGTGCGCGGTCGGCCGCCACCTCTGGCCGGGACTGGTCGGGTGACCGAGAAAGGCGCGCCAAACGGGTTCGGGCGGGGACCCTCCGGGGGCCCGTCGGGTAGGATCTTTCAGTCCGGACTGAAACCCACCCGATGCCGACGACGCTCGCCCCCGCCCGCACCGACGCGAAACCCTCCGGGCTCGCGGCCCTCCGCGCGCCCGTCGAAGCCGACCTCGCGCATTTCCGAGCGCACTTCAGAGGGGCGATGCGCTCGGACGTCCGTCTGCTCGACGCCGTCACGCAGTACCTGCTGCGCCAGAAAGGCAAGGAGATCCGCCCGACGCTCGTCCTCCTCGCGGCCCGGATGACCGGCGGCGTGACCGAGAAGAGCTACCGCGGCGCGGCCCTCGTGGAACTGCTTCACACCGCGACGCTCGTCCACGACGACGTCGTCGACGAGGCCGAGACGCGGCGCGGGCTCGCCTCCGTGAACGCACTCTGGCGGAACAAGGTCGGCGTCCTCCTGGGCGACTACCTGCTCAGCCGCGGCCTGCTGCTCGCGCTCGACGCCGGCGACGTGGACCTGCTCACGACCGTCTCGACGGCCGTCCGGCGGATGTCCGAGGGCGAGCTCTACCAGATCGAGAAGGCGCGGACGCTGGACACGACCGAGGCGGCCTACTTCCGCATCATCGCCGATAAAACAGCGAGCCTGCTCGCGGCTTGCATGGCCATCGGCGCGATGTCGGCGGGCGCGGGCGCGGCCGACGTCGAGCGCGCCACGGCGGTTGGCGAGACGCTCGGGCTGGCCTTCCAGATCCGCGACGACCTCTTCGACTACGACGCCGAGGCAGCGGCGGGCAAGCCGCTCGGGCTGGACCTGCAGGAGCGCAAGATGACGCTGCCGCTTATCGCCGCGCTCGACCGCGCGACAGCAGCGGACCGCACCCGAATCCGGCGGATTGTCCGGCAGCGGCGCAAGAGCCGCGCCGAGACGGCCGAGGTCGTCCGGTTCGTGACCGAGCACGGCGGGGCGGCCTACGCCCGAGCCCGCATGGAGGCCCTCGCGGCCGACGCAGCCGCCGGCCTGGCCGCCTTCCCCCCATCCGACGCCCGCGACGCGCTCGTCGCACTCTGCGCCTACGTCGTGCAGCGCAAGCGGTAACGCGTCTCGGCTGCGCAGGTGGTTGCCCGGCGACGGGCCGCGCGGCGCTATTCTGCGGCGCCCCCGCGATGACTCTGCGATGACCGTCCATTTTCTCGGCACCGGCTCCGCCTGCTCGTCGCCCGACCGCACGACGACCATGCTGGCCGTCGAACACGCCGGCGCGTTCTTCCTCGTCGACTGCGGCGCCGACGCCGTTCAGCGCCTGCTCGCAGCGGGCCTGGCACCGGCGGACATCGAGGCGGTCGTGCTGACGCACGAGCACGCGGACCACCTCTCGGGCTTCCCGCTCCTCGTCGAGAAGCTGTGGCTGCTCGGCCGCCGCGCGCCGATCCCGGTCTACGGCCTCGCGCCGACGCTTGGCGTCGCACAGCACCTGCTCGCTGTGTTCAGTATGGCGGCATGGCCCGACATGCCCGAGATCGAGTACCACATCGTCGAGGCCGCCGAGTGCGCGGCCGTCTTCGAGCGCGGGCCGTTCCGCGTGACCGCGAGCCCGGTCGTCCACCCCGTCCCGACGATCGGCCTGCGGGTCGAGGCCGGCGGCGCCGTCGTCGCGTACTCGTGCGACACGTCGCCGTGTGCGGCGGCCGTCGCCCTCGGCCGCGAGGCGGACCTGTTCGTCTACGAGGCGACGGGCCACCTCCCGGGCGTCCACAGCTCGGCCGTCGAGGCCGCTGAGGCGGCGGCCGAAGCCGGCGCCCGGCGCCTCGTTCTCGTCCACCTCCCGGCCGTGCTGGAGCCGCTCGGTGCCGCCCGCGCGGTCTTCGCCGAGACCCACTGGGCCGACGAAGGCGGTCGCGCCGACGTCCACCCTCCCGACGCCCGCCGCGCCGACGCCCACCAGGCGCCCGCCGGACGCGTCGGGTCGGGGCGCTGAATCTGTCCCGACGGCTCTCCGTACGCGACGCCGTCCCAGCGTCCCTCCCCTCCCGATGAACGACGTCTTCCGCCTCGCCTGGCGGGTTGTGCTCTCGGCCATCGCCGTCGTCGGGTACCTCGCGTTCGGGTTTCCGGCCGTCGCCAACCTCAACGTCGACGGCTCGATTCTGCTCGCCCTGCTCGGGGGAGCCGTCGTGGCGGCGCTCGTCGTCGCCCTGTTTCGCTCCAACCGCCCCTCCTGATGAAATCAGCCCTCGCCGTCGTTGTCCTGTTGATCACCGGAAGCCTGACCTCCGGGTGTGTCGCCGATATCGACCCCGGCTTCGTCGGCGTCGTCGCGACGAAGGCGGGCTACCGCACCGGCCGCCTCCAAGAGGTCGTCGGGCCGACGTGGGAGTGGTACGGGCCGACAGCGTCCGTGTACACGCTCCCGAGCCGTACGCAGCGCGTCGCGTGGACTGAGACGCCGACCGAGGGCGAGACCGTGGACCAGGCCATCCGGGTCAACTCCTCGGACCAACTGCCGTTCGTCATGGACGTCGGCGTGAGCTACCACGTCTCCACGACGCGCGGCTGCCCGTCGGCCGTCGTGATGTACCAGCCGTCCATCGACGTCATCACGGCGGGCGTCCTGCGGGACCTCACGCGCGAGCACCTCCAGAACGCGGTCGGGCGGCGGCTCGGGACGGTCGCGTACACGAGCGGGCGCGAGGCGATCCAGCGCGAGGCCGTCGCGGGCATCCAGGGGTCGTTCAACCGCCTCGCGTCCGTGCCGGACTCGTCGGCTGAGGGCGGCCGCCGCGGGTGCTTCGTCATCGACGGGCTCTCGATCCAGCGGATGACGCCGCCGGCGAGCGTCGTGACGGCGATGGAGGCCCGCGCGCAGGCGACGCAGCAGGCGCAGGAGGCGCGGGCGCGGCTCGAACAGGTCCGTTACACGAGCCAGGCAGACTCGATCCGCGCGGCGACGGACGCCAACAACAACCGCCTGCTCGCCGAGTCGATCTCGCCGCAGCTCATCCAGTACGAGATCGCGCGCGGCCTCGCCGAGGGCTACCGCACGGGGCGCATCCAGCCGCCCCGCGTCGTCTCGGGCGGCGGCGGGATGGGCATGATCATCGACCCGAGCGTCATCGGCGGACAGTAGGACGGGCCGTCCGGGCGCTCGTCTCCGCTATAGCTCGTCCTCGGCACGCTGCGCCTGGATGCGCGTCCAGAGCGCCTCCTTGAGCGGCCCGAGGCCGCGCTGCGCGACCGACGAGATGGCGAAGACGGGGACCGGCTCCGAAAGCGACGCCCGCAGGTTCTCGGCCCACTCGTCCGCGAGGTCTGTCCCGACGAGGTCCATCTTGGTCAGGGCGACGAGGCGCGGCTTCGAGAGCAGGTGCGGGCTGAACGCGCGCAGCTCGGCGAGGAGCGTGTCGTACTGCGCGGCCGGGTCGTCCTCGTCGGCGGCGAGGCAGAACAGCAGGACCGCGTTGCGCTCGACGTGCTTCAGAAAGCGCGTCCCGAGCCCGCGGCCGTCCGACGCGCCCTCGATCAGGCCCGGGATGTCCGCGATGACGAACGAACGATAGTCGCCGACCTGGACGATGCCGAGCTGCGGCACGAGCGTCGTAAACGGGTAGTCCGCGATCTTGGGCGTCGCGGCCGAGACGGCTGCGACGAGCGTGGACTTGCCCGCATTCGGGAAGCCCACGAGGCCGACGTCGGCGAGCAGCTTGAGCTCGATCGTGACCTCGCGCTCCTCGCCCGGTAGGCCGGGCTGCGCGTACTGCGGCGACTGCCGCGTGGCGCTCTTGAAGTGGACGTTGCCGAGCCCGCCCTTGCCGCCCTGCGCGAGCACGAGGCGCTGCCCGTGCTCGGTGATCTCGCCGAGGAGCGCGTTCGTCTCGCCGTCGCGCGCGACGGTCCCGAGCGGGACCCGCAGCACGACGTCCTCGGCGGCCTTGCCGGACTTCATCGCGCCCATCCCCTGCCCGCCGTTCTTGGCGAAGTGGTGACGGTTGTAGCGCAGGTCCAACAGCGTGTAGAGGCTCTTGTCGCCTTCGAGGACGACCGAGCCGCCCGGCCCGCCGTCGCCGCCGTTGGGGCCGCCGAAGGCCGCAAACTTCTCGTGGCGGAACGTCGCCGCGCCCGGCCCGCCCTTGCCACTGCGGACGCTGATGGTGACGTAGTCGACGAACTTCACGGAGGGGACGGGCGAGTGGTAATGGCGAACGGACAGAGGCCGGCGATCCGGGTCTGCCGGCGCTCATAAGTTACCGGATCGCGCTCCGAAGCCCCTTCACCCTCCCTCAGTCCCCGTTCGTGCCCTCGCCCTCCGACTCCACGCCCGCTCCACCGTCCGTCAGCATTTACACCGATGGCGCGTGCTCCGGCAACCCCGGCCCGGGCGGCTGGGCGGCCGTCCTCGTCGCGAACGGTCGCGAGAAGGAGATATCCGGGGCCGAGCCGCTCACGACCAACAACCGCATGGAGTTGCTCGCCGCCGCCGAGGCGCTCGAAGCGCTCAACGCACCCTGCACGGTCGCCCTGCACTCGGACAGCGCCTACCTCGTCAACGCCTTCAACGACCGCTGGATCGCCGGCTGGCAGAAGCGCGGGTGGACCAAGGCGGACAAGAGCCCCGTTCTCAACCGCGACCTCTGGGAGCGCCTCGTCGCTCAGAACGCGCGCCACACGGTCCGGTGGGTGAAGGTGAAAGGCCACGCCGGCGTCCCGATGAACGAGCGCGTCGACGGCCTCGCCGTCGCGGCGATGCGCCGGATGATGGCGGGCTAAGTGCCAAAATAGAAGGCCACATCCCTATCTTGCGCCGTCATCCTCCAGACCGCGATGCGTGCACTTCTCGCCGGCCTTACCGTTGCCCTCGCCGTCTGTACGCTCGTCGCATGCGACTCGGCATCCCCTGAGCCTACGGTGCCCATCGAGACGCCTGATGGTCCACCGGTGACACCGCCCATGACGAGCCCGCCTCGCTTTGTCGCGACCGGCCTTCCCAACGAACTGGTGTACCAGGCCGGCGACACCGACCGGTTCCCGCTGACCGCCTTCTTCGAGCCCGGGGTGCCGGCAGACATCGTGGTCACCGCCACGAGCCCGAGCACGTTCGTGGATCTCCGGACCTACGGGCGCGTCCTCGACCTTAAAGCGCTGGAGAGCGGCTCGTCTGTTCTGTCGCTGCACGTCGCCGCGTCGGGATTCCGGGACACAACGTTCACGATCCCGCTCACCGTGACTGGGAGCATCTGCCCGCCGCGCGGCGACCGCGACCTTCTCGCAGCCCGTAAGGGCGACGAGTGGCGCTTTTCGTACCGGGACGAAAACGTCCCCGAGGGCGCCGTGACGGAGGGGACGCTCACGTTCCGGTTTCTGGAGATGACGTGCGTCGGGGGGACCCGCCAGTGGGTGGCCCAGTACAGTCTCGACGCAAGCCGGACGGTCGCCGGCGTGTCTGCACCTATCGTGCAGCAGGGAGGCCTTTCGCTGTTCGAAAGAGCGTCGAACGAGGTTTTACTGCAAACGAACGTCTACCAGAACATCTCCAACCAGGCCGTCTTTCAGCGTTTCTGGACCGGGACCGGGGACACTGCGGTCCTATCGACTAGCACCCCCTGCACCGGACTCAACTCGCCCCCTTCGGTCGCGACGATGACCTTCGAAGTCGGTCGTGGACTCGTTGCGGAGTCCGCGTCGTGCGGAAGCGGACCGACGCTGCACCGCCGGCAGTTTGTGCGGTTGCCCTAGGCGTTGGGAACGGTCGGCGCTGCGAGCGACGCGTCGAGGCAGCGGCTTCTATCTTGCCGATCCCTCACTCGCCCCGCCCCCGATGTCGCTCATCGCCTCCGTCCACGCCCGCCAGATCCTCGACAGCCGCGGCAACCCGACCATCGAGGTCGACGTCATCACCGAGACCGGCGAGATCGGCCGCGCGTCCGTGCCCTCGGGCGCCTCGACGGGCGAGTACGAGGCCGCCGAGTTGCGCGACGAGGACCCCGACGTCTACGGCGGCAAGGGCGTCCTCCGGGCGATCGACAACGTCAACGACGAGATCGCCGAAGAGGTGGAAGGCTTCTCGGTCTTCGACCAGGCGCACGTGGACCGCGCGCTCATCGAGCTCGACGGGACCGAGAACAAGTCCCGCCTCGGCGCCAACGCGACGCTCGGCGTGAGCCTCGCCGTGGCCCGCGCCGCGGCCGTCGCCTCGGGCCTACCGCTCTACGCGTACCTCGGCGGGGCGAACGCGCGCCGGCTGCCCGTGCCGATGATGAACATCCTCAACGGCGGCCGCCACGCCGACAACTCGGTCGACATGCAGGAGTTCATGGTCATGCCCGTCGGCGCGACCTCGTTCTCCGAGGGGCTTCGGATGGGCGTCGAGACGTTCCACGCGCTCAAGGGCATCCTCAAGGCGAAGGGCTACTCGACGGCCGTCGGCGACGAGGGCGGGTTCGCGCCAAACCTCCGCTCGAACGAGGAGGCCATCGAGTTGTGCGTCGAGGCCATCGGGAAGGCCGGCTACACGGCCGGCAAGGACCTCTCGATCGCGCTCGACCCGGCGGCCTCGGAGATGTTCGAGGACGGCTCGTACTCGTTCTACAAGTCCAACCCCGGCGTGCCGGTCTCCAGCGAGGAGATGGTCGCCTACTGGACGCGGTGGGTCCAAGACTACCCCATTGTCTCGATCGAAGACGCGCTCGACGAGAACGACTGGGCCGGCTGGGCCGCCCTCACCGAGGCCGTCGGCGACCGCATCCAGCTCGTCGGGGACGACCTGTTCGTGACCAACACGACACGCCTCCAGCGCGGCATAGACGAGTCGGTCGCGAACGCCATTCTCATCAAGCCCAACCAGATTGGGACGCTCACGGAGACCATGGAGGCCGTCGAGTTGGCGCACCGCTTCGGCTACGCGTCGGTCCTGAGCCACCGCTCGGGCGAGACCGAGGACACGACGATCGCGGACCTCGCCGTTGCCGCCGGCTCGGGCCAGATCAAGACCGGCTCGGCCTCGCGCTCGGACCGCCTCGCGAAGTACAACCAGCTCCTCCGCATCGAGGAGCTCCTCGGCGCCGCGGCGATCTACCCCGGCATGGACGCATTCCGGTTCTGAGGGTGGCACGTGAGCAGGTGGCAGGCTGCACGTGCGAAATCACGTAGTTTCTCACGTGTCACCTGCCCCGCGACCATGACCCGCACGCTCCGCTCCCGCCTCGTCGCGACCGGCCTCGCCGCGCTCGCCGTGTGGGTCGCTTTCTTCGATAGCCACAGCCTGCTCCGCCGCGCGCAGTACGCCAACGAACTGAGCCGGCTCACCGACGAGAACGCCGCGATGACCGCGTCCAACGCCGAGACTGCGGCCCGAATCGAACGCGGCCTCGACGCCGAAACCGTCGAGACCGTTGCCCGCGAGCAGTACGGCATGCGCCGTCCCGGCGAGACCGTCTACCGCGTCCTCGACGCCGACCGGGCGGACCTCTGGAGCGTCGAGCCCGCGGCGGACGCCGGTGACGTCCCGGCCGCCGAGTAGCCGATGCCGGACGCGACGACGTTCGCCATCGGCGTCGACCTCGGGGGGACCAACCTCAAGGTCGCGCTCGTCGAGCGCAGGGGGACCATCGCGCACCGCGTCTCGGTCCCGACCGACGCTGAGGGCGGGACCGAGCGCGTGCTGGACCGCATCGCGGACGGCATCGCGCGCGTGGCGCAGTATCTCCCCGACGGCGCGACCCTGCTCGGCGTCGGCATCGGCGCGCCGGGGACGGTCGGGCTGGACCGCGCGACCGTCCCGCACATGACCAACTTCCCCGGCTGGGCAAGCGTCCACCTGCCGGACCGCCTCCGGCCGCGCCTCGCGCAGCGGACGCTCGCCGTCGACGGCCCGATCCTCGTCGACAACGACGCCAACGTGGCCGGGCTGGGATCAGCGCACTACGGGGCGGGGCACGCGTTCGGGACGTTCCTTATGGTCACACTCGGGACCGGCGTCGGCGGCGCGGTCGTGATCGACCGGCGCGTCTTTCGCGGCGTGACCGGCGCAGCAGGCGAAATCGGTCACATCTCGGTCGACTACGACGGGCCGTACTCGCGGGCCGGCGTCGCCGGGGCGGCCGAGGCGTACCTCGGGCAGCGCTACCTCACGGCCCACGCCCGCGACCGCCTCCGCACACGCCCGACGAGCCTCCACGCGACGGCCGGGCCGGACCTCGCGGACCTCACGCCGCACGCGCTCTCGACCGCCGCGGCGGCCGGCGACGCCGCCGCGGCCGAGGTCCTCGCGTGGGCCGGGCACAAGCTCGGGTGCGCGCTCGCCTCGGCCGTCAACCTGCTCGACATCCGCTCGGTCGTCGTCGGCGGAGGCGTCTCGGCCGCGGGCGACTGGCTGCTGGAACCCGCCCGCGAGGCGCTCCGCCGCGCCGTCATGCCGGCCATGCGCGACGGGCTGACGGTCGTGCAGGAGACGCGCGGCAACGATGTGGCGCTCCTCGGCGCCGCCTGCCTCGTCTTCGACGACTCCGAAGCGTAACGGCGCGAGGGAGCATCGGACACACAGCGCGTCCGGAACGCCGCCCGGCCGCAGCGGCGTGACCCGGACCCGGCCTGGCCCGGCGATACCTTCGACGCCTCTCCCCGGACCCGTCGGATGCCCCGCCTTCTCGCTCTGCTCGCCGCGCTCCTCGTGTGCGCCCCGGCTGCCCTCGCGCAGACGGTAGGGCGGGTACCGGCCCGGCGCGACAGTGTGCGCGCCGACACCGTTCGGGCGGATACCGTTCGCGCAGCCCCGATCCGCGGCGTCCCGCTCGCCCCGCCGGCCGAGGGCGGCCTCGACGAGCCCGTGACCTACACCGCCCGCGACTCGGTCCGCATCGAGGTCGCCGCCCGCGACGCCGCGTCCGATTCGACGGGCGACGTCGTGACGCTCTACGGCGCCGCCGAGGCGCGCTTCCGCACGGCCACGCTCACCGCCGCGCAGCTCCAGTACCGTGCCCGCGCCCAGACCCTCCGCGCCGAGCCGTTCGTGTCCGACAGCGGCGCCGTCGGCATCCCCAGCTTCGCCGACGGCGACCAGGCGTTCACCGGCCGCCTGTTCACGTACAACCTCACCACGCGCCGCGGGCGCGTCGCCGGCGCGCGGACCCAGATCCAGGACGGCTTCCTCCTCGGCGGCGTCATCAAGCAGGCCTCGCCGGACATCGTCTACGCCCAGAACGCGGCCTACACGACCTGCGACCTCGACCACCCGCATTACGCGCTCGAAGCGGGCCGCCTGATGGTCGTCGACGGGCGCCGCGTCTACACCGGGCCGGTCCGGCTGCGGCTGCTCGGCCTCGCCGTGCCCGTCGCCCTCCCGTTCGGGTACTTCCCCGCCGCCGAGGGCCGCCGCTCGGGCCCGCTCCCCCTCCGCTACGGCCGCGAGACCGGCTTCGGCCTCTTTCTCGACAACGTCGGCTGGTACTGGGCCGTCTCGGACTACTTCGACGCGACGGCGAGCGCCAAGATCGGCACCGAGGGCTCGTTCCTCGCCCGCGGCCAGGTCCGCTACAACCGCCTCTACGCCTATCAGGGGTCCCTCAGCCTCGAAGCCGGCCGCCTGCGGCAGGGCGAGCCGACGGACCCCGGCTACGCACCGCGCATCCCGCTGCGCCTCGCGTGGGACCACCAGCAGGAGTTCGCCGCCGGCCCGCGCCTCGCCGCCCGCGTCGACCTCCAGTCGGTCAGCCAGCGCCTCGTCGCCGACGCCGTCTCGGCCCAGATTACCCAGCAGACGTCGTCCAGCGTGACGCTCCAGCAGACGTGGCCGAGCGTCGGGCGCTCGCTTTCGCTCGCCGCCCAGGCGTCGCAGGACTTTGTCGGCAACCGCACCGAGGTCGCCCTCCCGACGGCGTCATTCACCCAGCAGCGCCTCTTCCCCTTCCGCCGCGGCCGCGACGAGGGCGTCTTCGAAAAGATCTCCGTCAGTTACGCGGCGACGGCCGCCAACACAGTCCGCTTCTCGCCCCTCTCCGGCGCGAACGCCACCGTCTCGTTCTTCGAGGCCCTCTTCGACGCCGAGGCCTTCCGCACCGCGACGGGCCAGCCGACGCGCTTCGACACGCGCGTCGAGCAGCGCCTGCCGGTCCAGGCGACGTACAGCGTCCCGCGCTTCAACCTCACCCTCACGCCGACCGTCTCGCTGACGGAGATCTGGGCGAGCCGCAGCGAGCAGCGTACGTTCCTGCCGGACTCGAACCGGGTTCTCGTCGAGCAGGTCGCGGGCTTCACGACCGCCCGCCGCGCGCGCGCCGAGCTCACCGCCGCGACCGAGCTCTTCGGCACCTTCGGCCTCCGCGTCGGCCCCATCGACGGCATCCGTCACACGGTCCGCCCGAGCGTCTCGCTCGCCTTCGAGCCCGACTACAGCGCCCTCGGCTCCGTCCGCACGGTCCAGACCGACTCGACGGGCCGCACGCTCCGCTACTCGCCCGTCTCGGGCATCCCGACCGAGCCCACGCGGGCCCTCTCGTTCGGCATCGAGAACGCCGTCCTCGCACGCATCGCCCGGACCGACACGACGGGCGAGACGACGCGCCGGGCCGTCCAGGTGCTTGCGCTCGACGTGCGCGGCGGGGTCAACTTCGCCGCGCCCGAGCGGCCGATCCAGGACGTCACGCTCAACGCAACGAGCCTGATCTTCGGGACCAACATCCGCGCCTCGGCGGGCTACTCGGCCTACGCGCTCGACGAGACGGGCAACCTCACGACCGACTCGTACCTGTCGTCGGACCGGCGGCCGCTGCGGCTGACGAGCTTCTCGGCGTCGGTCACGCGGCTGTTCGGAAGCGGCTCGCAGGGCTCGATCGGCACGCTCCCGGCGTCCGCCTCGCAGCGGGCCGTCGTGGCGCCGGACGAGCCCGCGCGGCGCGAGGCGTCGCGGCAGCGCGGCGAGCCGTACGACCCGGCCCTCGACGCGCGCGCGCCGGCCGTCGTGGGCTACACGAATGCGGCCGCGCCGATCTCGTTTGGCGTCGACCTCACGCTGGGCTACCGCCCCGCCATCGGCCCCGTCCCGGCCCAGACGACGGCCGCGCTCACGCTCAGCCCCCTCGACCTGCGGCTCACACCCGTCTGGTCGCTCACGGGCAGCACCGGCCTCGACCTCGTCACCCTCGACCCGACGACGACGAGCCTCGCGCTCCGCCGGGACCTGCACTGCTGGGAGATGGCGATCCAGTGGCAGCCTATCGGCCTCACGCGCGGCTTCTCGGTGTCGCTCTACGTCAAGAGCGGCTACCTCCGCGACATCCTGCGCATCGACGCGCCGCGCAACGTCGTCCGCAGCCTCCCATTTTAGCGCGGCGCCGTCACCCGCCGCAGACGGGGTCCCACGCGACGACGCCCGCCTGGGCGGTGTTGAGCCACGCCGCAGGCCGGTCGTCGCGGGGGACGAGGAAGACCCAGACCTCGGAGACGGGCGACTGGAGCGTCTCGGCATCGCCGAGGCGCGCCTCGTAGACGCGGCCGCCGTAGACGAACGTCGTGTAGCCGTCCGCGACGGCGAGCACGCGCAGTTCCTCGCCGGCCGCGAGGCGGAGTGCGGCGTCCGGGCTGCCGGGCGAGGGCGGCACGACGAGCGGGGCGCGCAGGCGGACGCGCCCGGGCTCCAGGACGGCCGTGAGCGACTCCGAGTAGTCGTTCGCGTCGACGCGCCGCGCGGCCTCGATGGTCCGCGTCGCCGCCGCGATGTCGGTCGGCGCCGAGCGGGCGCGGACGGCCGCGGCGGTCTGCCACTGCGCGCGGCAGCCGCCCGAGACGGCCCCACCGGGCAGGAACGTTGCCGGGAGGGGTTCGAGTGGCGCCTGAGCGTGCGGAGCCGCGGCGAGGGCGACAACGGCGAGGGGCAAAAGGAGTCGGCGGAGCATCGGGGCGGCGGCAAGCGTCTGGAAAGCTAACCGCGCCCCTCCGGCCCCTTTTCACGTCCCCCGCGACGCCCGTTCACGACCATAGCGCACGACAGGACGCTCGCGTCCGTTTCTTAGAGTATGGAGACGATAGCCCCGCCCTCAGCACCATTGACCGACCTTCGCGCGCTCGGCCGCGATGCGCTCGTCGCCTTCGCGACGGGCCTTGGAGAGCCACGATTTCGCGGTCAGCAGCTGTGGGAGTGGGTCCACGAAAAGGGCGCGACGGACTTCGCCGCGATGTCCAACCTGCCCGCAGCCTTCCGCGCGCGCCTCGCCGAAACGGCCCGCATCGGGACGCTCGTCGAGGTCGGCCGGCAGGAATCCGTGGACGGGACGGTCAAGGTGCTGCTGCGCCTGCCGAGCGGCCGGCACGTCGAGGCGGTCCTGATCCCCGACGTGCGGGAGGACGGGACGGCGCGCCGGCTGACGGCCTGCGTGTCGAGCCAGGTCGGGTGCGCGATGGCGTGCTCGTTCTGCGCGACGGGGCGCATGGGCTTTTTGGAGAACCTGACGGCCGGCCAGATCGCGGACCAGGCACACGCGATGCACGCGCTCGCGACCGAGCGCTACGGCCGCGGCCTGACGAACGTCGTGTACATGGGCATGGGCGAGCCATTCCAGAACTACGCCGCCGTCGTTCAGAGCGTCGGGCTCATCACCGAGGGCCTCGGGCTCGCGCCGCGGCGCGTGACCGTCTCGACGGTCGGCCTCGCGCGGCGCATCCGCGACCTCGCCGACGATCAGGCCGAGGGCCGCGCGCCTGCGTTCGGCCTCGCGGTCAGCCTCCACGCCCCGACCGACGCGCAACGGTCCGCCATCATGCCCGTCAACCGGTCCGAGAAGACCGACCTGACGGCCCTCCGCGACGCCGTCCGGCACTACCACGCGCGCACGGGCCGGTCGGTGACCTACGAGTACTGCATGTTCGCCGGCGCCAATGACCAGGACGCCGACGCCCGCGCGCTCGCCCGCGTCGCGCACTGGGCGCCGTCCAAGGTCAACCTCATCATGTACAACCCGGTCGCAGGGACGGGCTTCGGGCCCTCCGGCGAGGCGCGGCTGGACGCGTTCATCGCAGTCCTCGTGTCCAAGGGCGTCCGCGTGACCGTGCGCCGCAGCCGCGGGCAGGACATCGACGCCGCGTGCGGTCAGCTCGCCGTCGCGGCGAGCCCGCCGGAGAGTCCGGTCGTGGGGGGCTGAACCGCCCGGGGCCGGCCGACGCGGGCCTTGGCATCCCAGACGGCGCGGCACGCCTCGGCGGAGAGGTGCATCTCGATCCCGCCGGCCACACGGAGCATCGCACCGCCGCTCAGGCCCGGATCGAGGCTCTGAACCATGTCCCACGGGAGCCAGAACGTGCGCCCCGCATAGGCATCGAGGTCGACACACAGGCCGTCCGCCTGAACCGTCACCGTGCCCGACGGCCCGGGCGGCGAAACGAGCGGGTAGGCCAGCGCACCCGGCTCCGGCGTGCCACTCGGGCAATGGTCGACGAAGTGCGCCCATCGGGCCGCGCGGCGGCGGGGCG
>DASWMO010000128.1:0-8149 GCA_036399715.1 Rubricoccaceae bacterium | reverse complement strand
GTGCTGGACCGCGCCGCCGACACATCCACGCTCCACGTCGGCCCCGCCGCCGACGCCTTTCTCGCCTCTCTCGACGCATGACGCCCGCCCCGCCCGTCACCGACCGCACGTCCGACCGGTCGGCGCGCCCCGACCCGACTGCGGTCGCCCTGTTCGCCCGCACGCCTGCGCCCGTCCTCGCGCCGGCGCCCGGCGTCGCGTGGGCATCGGGCGCGCTCTTCAACCCCGGCGCCGCCCTCGGTGACGACGGCACACTGCGCCTGCTCGCCCGCGGCGTCGCGGCCGGCCACCGCCGCGTCGACGTGCTCCACGCCGACGAGCACGAGCCGCGCTTCGGCTTCGAGGGCTACGTCTCGGCCCTCGGACTCGCCACGCGCGGGGCGGACGGCCTGTTCACGCTCGCGCCCGAGCCGCTGCTCGCGCCCTCGGGCGAGGTCGACCGCTACGGCTGCGAGGACGCCCGCATCACGCGCCTCGGCGACCGCTGGTGGATCACCTACACGGCCCTCGCCGAGCCCGCCGCGACGGCCACGCACGGCGTCGGCATCGCGCTCGCGAGTACGACCGACTGGCAGACCGTCACGCGCCACGGGCGCATCGGGCCGGCCGTGCGCGACAAGGACGCCGCGCTCTTCCCGGGCCTCGTCGGCGGGCGGATCGCCATGTTCCACCGCATCGCGCCCGACGTCCAGATCGTCTTTTTCGAGGACGAGGAGCAGATGCTCGCCCCCGGCGCGCGCTTCTGGGAGCACGAACTCGCGCACCTCGACGACTCCGTCGTGCTGCGCCCCGAGCGCCCGTGGGAGGCCAAGAAGGTGGGCATGGGGCCGCCGCCGATCTGGACGCCCGAGGGCTGGCTCGTCGTCTACCACGCCGCCGACGCGGCGCACGTCTACCGCGCCGGCCTCGCCCTGCTCGACCTCGACGACCCGCGGCGCGTCGTCGCGCGGACGCGCCGGCCCGTCCTCGCGCCCGAGCTGGCGTGGGAGCGGCACGGCGACGTCCCCAACGTCGTTTTCCCCGAGGGCGCGACCGTCGAGGCCGGCGCAGACGGGCAGCCCGCGCTGAACCTCTACTACGGCGCCGCCGACTGCGCCATCGGCCACGCGCACGCGCCCCTCGCCGACGTGCTGGACCTGCTCCGCGAGGAGGCCAAGCGCCCCGCGCTCGTCCCGCCCGTCACGTTCGACTACGCCGGCCACCGCGACCGCCGGCGGACGCTCGGCACGAGCACCGTCGCTGTCGAGCGCCTCCACGGCGGGCGGCCCGTGCTGGAGCCCGTTCCCGAGCACCCGTGGGAGTCGGGCGTCGTGCTCAATCCCGCCGCCGTCCTCGTCGCGCCCGGACCCGACCTGGAGCGGATGATGGGCGTGTGGGCCCTCGCGGATGCCCAGCGCGACCGCCTCCGCAACGCCGGTGGCGCCTGCGTCATGCTCTACCGCGCCCAGGGGACCGCCTTCGAGCGCGACACGCCTGTGGGCGCGCACTTCCCGTCGAGCCTCGGGCTCGCCGTGTTCACGCCGGACCTCCAACTCGTCTACCGCGCGGCCGAGCCCACGATCGCGCCCGAGGCGCCGTTCCACGACCTCGGCGTCGAGGACGCCCGCTGCACGCGCGTCGGCGACACGTACTACCTGCACTACACGGGCTACACAAGCGAGCCCGGCCCGGGGACGGGGGGGCTCTCGCACGGAGCCGCCGGCCGCGTCCAACTCTGCCTCGCCACGACGCAGGACTTCGCCTCGTGGACGCTCCACGGGCCCGTCCCGGGCGACGTCAACCGCCACGGCGACAAGAACGGCGCGCTCTTCCCCGAGCCCGCCGCGCGGCCGGGCGAGGCGCCGCGGTGGTGGCTGTGGCACCGCCCGATGGAGGGCCGCCACCCGATGGCGATGCACCTCGCCTCGGCCGAGACGCCCGACGGCCCGTGGACCTCGCACGGGTGCGCCCTCGCCTCGTACCGCTTCCACGACCACGCGCTGTCGTGGGTCGGTGCCGCCGGTCCGCCCGTCGCCCTCGGCGGCGGTCGCTTTCTGGCGCTCTACCACCAGGGACACCTCTCGTTCGAGAGCCGCCGGCTGTACAACCTCTCGGCGGTGCTCGTCGAGCCGGCGGCGCCCGAGCCCGTCGTGGCCCGAACGGAGCCGATCCTCGTGCCCGAAGGCGACGCCGAGCAGCGCGGCGATGCGACGCTGGGCGTCGACAACGTCGTGTTCTCGTGCGCCAACTACGTCGTCGGCGAGCACCTCGTGATTCCGTACGCCGGGGCCGACAGCCGCATCTTCGGCGCGCGCCTCGTCCTCGCCGACCTCGTCGCGCACCTCCACTCTGTCCGCGACGGCGCAGCGACGGACGCTCCGCTCGCCTAGGTACGTCGCCTTCTGATTCCCCGCCCGATGCGCGCTTTCCTGCCCCTCGTCCTCCTCGCAGCCGTCGCGCCCGCCGTGCTCGCGCCCGCCGCGCGCGCGCAGCAGGTGTCCATCCCGCGCATCGAGGCGATGCCGGCCCTCCCGGCCGACTACCGCCTCCGCGACTGGGACCGCGTGGCCGCCGGCTACGACTCGCTCGTGTTCGACGTGACGCGGACGGGGACCTATTTCCCGCTCGCGCGGACATACAGCGGGACGGTCAACTACCCCGGGCAGGGCGGGTTCGGGATCGAGAGCTACGTCGGGAGCGGGAATGAAATCCCGGGCGAGTCCATCAACGGGCTCCCCGCGCTCGTCGGCGCCACATGGGCCGGGGCCAACAAGCGGACCCAGTTCGGGACCGACTGGGTGCTCCGCGCTGAGGAGTGGTTCAACCGGCGCCCCGAGGAGAATGTGTACCTCAACGGCCCGCAGGCCCGGAGCGGGGGCGACTGGTGGTACGACACGATGCCCAACGTCTTCTTCTACCAGCTCCGGGCGCAGTACCCCGGCACGGGCCACTTCAATGAGCAGTTTCCGCTCGTCGCGAACCAGTGGCTCCGCGCCGTGAACGCGCTCGGCGGGCGGGCAACGCCGTGGGCGCTCCCGAACATCAACTACCGCGCGTTCTCGCTCTCGACCCAGACGCCGCTCGTCTCGGGGAGCGCCAACGAGCCCGAGGCGGCCGGGGCCATCGCGTGGATCCTCTACAGCGCCTACCGCGAGACCGGCCAGGAGCGGTACCGGATCGGGGCCGAGCAGGCCCTCGAAGCCCTCGAACGCCAGGTCAACAACCCGTCGTACGAGCTCCAACTCCCCTACGGGACGCTCGCGGCGGCCCGCATGAACGCCGAGGTCGGCGCGACCTTCGACGTCGGCAAGATGCTCGCGTGGTCCTTCGACCGCGGCCCGATCCGCGGGTGGGGCACGCTCTCCGGCATCAACCGGGGCGGCCGCTCGCTCGACGGCCTCGTCGGCGAGGTCGACGGGAATGGCTACGCCTTCGCGCTCAACGGCTACCAGCAGGCCGCCGCCCTCGTCCCCGTCGCCCGGTACGACGACCGCTACGCCCGCGCCATCGGGCGGTGGATGGTCAACCTCGCCAGCGCGTCGCGCCTGTTCTACAGCACCGAGCTGCCCGCCGAGAATCAGGACGGCGAGGCGTGGGCGTACCCCAACGACCCGCGCGGGCTCGTCGCCTATGAGGCCCTCCGCGGCACGCGAAACGACGCGCAGGGCGTCCCGCGCAGCCCCTACGCGACCGGCGACAACTTCGCCCCGACCAACTTCGGGCTCTACGGGTCGTCCAGCGTCGGCTACCTCGCCGCCGTCGTGGACTCGACCGAGGTCCGCGGCGTCCTCCGGCTCGACCTCCGCAAGACCGACGTCTACCGGACGCCCTCGTACCAGTCGTTCCTCGTCTACAACCCGTACGCGACGGCCCAGACGGTCACGGTCCCGCTCACGTTCGGGACGTACGATGTCTACGACGCCGTCGCCAACGCGTTCATCGCGCGCGGGGTCTCGGGCCGTCCGGCCGTGACGATCCCGCCCGACGCTGCCCGCGTCCTCGTCTTCCCGACGGCCGGCGGAACGGAGACCTCCGTTGACGGCCGGCGCATGGTCAACGGGACCGTAATCGACTACCGCGACGGCACGGCCGGCAACCTCCCGCCGCGCGTCCGCGCCCTGGTCGCGACCGACACGACGCTCGCGCGCAACCAGACGGCGACGCTCTACTGCACGCCCGACGACGCCGAGACGGCCGACCCGGCCGTGACCTGGACCGCCTCGCGCGGGACGCTCGCGCCCGACGGCCGGACCGCCACGTGGTCCTCTCCCGACATCGGCGACGCCGACATCACGTGCACGACGAGCGACGGATCGCGGACCGGCACGGCGACGCTCCGTCTGAGCGTCGTCGTCAACCAGGCGCCGACAGGCGTGACGGTTGGGGCTACTCCCGCCTCCGTGGACCCGGACGGGACGGCCACGCTGACGTGCGCCGCGACCGACCCCGACGCCGACCCGCTCGCGTACACGTGGTCCGTGACCGCCGGCTCCGTCTCGGGCCCGGGCGCGATGACGACCTACACGGCCCCCGCAACTCCCGGCAGCGTCACGGCGACGTGCACGGCGACCGACCCCTCCGGCGCCTCGGCGACGGGCAGCCTGTCGTTCGTCGTCGGGAGCCTCATCCTGGACCTGAACCTGAACGGCAACGCGGACGACGCGACGGTCTTCAACCACGATGGAACGGTGTCCGGCGCGCAGCCCGCGCCCGGCCGCGACGGCCTGCCCGCCCACGCGCTCGTCTTCGACGGCGTCGACGACGTCGTGACGGTCCCGGCGACGCCCGCGCTCACCCCGACCGACCGCGTCTCGATCAGCGTCTGGATCAACCCGAGCGCCCTGCCCGCCCGGGAGATGTTCGTCGTCTCGCATGGGTCCTGGCAGAACCGGTGGAAGATCTCTCTCACGCCGGGAGGCAATCCCCGCTGGACCGTCAACACGACCGCACGGATCACCGACCTCGACGCGCCCGCGCCGGTCGCGGCGAACGTGTTCACGCACCTCGTCGGGACCTACGACGGGGCCCGGATGCGCCTCTACGTCAACGGCGTGCTCGCCTCGGACGTCGCGCAGACGGGCGCGATCCGCTCGACCGACCTGCCACTCCTGATCGGCCAGATGCTCCCGTCGGACGCGGGCTACAACTTCCCCGGCACGATCGACGACGTCCGCGTCTACAACGTCGCCCTGACGGCCGCCGAGGTCGGCGGGCTGTACCAGACGGCGACAGAGGGCACCCCGGGCGCCGCGGCAGGCCTCGGGCAGCCGTTCCCGAACCCTGCCCGCGGCGCCGTCACGGTCCCACTCGCGCTCGACCGCGAGGCGCGGGTGACCGTGACCGTCGTCGACGCGCTCGGGCGGACCGTCGCGACGCTCCACGACGGCGTGCTCCCCGCCGGCGCGCACACGCTGTCGTGGGACGCCGGCCGCGACCTCGCTGCGGGCGTCTACGTCGTCCGCCTCGCCGGCGACGCCGGCGTAGCAGCACGCCGCGTCCTCGTCGTCCGGTAGCGCGATGCTCGCCCCGTCTGCCCGGCCGTGGTGGCAGACGGGCGTGCTCTACCACGTCTACCCGCGCTCCTTCCAGGACTCCGACGGCGACGGCTCGGGCGACCTCGACGGCATCACGTCGCGTCTCGGCTATGTCGCCGCGCTCGGCGCGGACGCCATCTGGATCAGCCCGTTCTACCCGTCGCCCCAGGCAGACGGCGGCTACGACGTGGCCGACTACTGCGACGTCGACCCGCTCTGCGGCGACCTCGCCGCCTTCGACCGGCTCGTCGTCCGCGCCCACGGCCTCGGCCTGCGCGTCGTCGTGGACTGGGTCCCGAACCACGCGTCGGACCAGCACCCGTGGTTTCGCGAGAGCCGCGCCTCGCGAGAGAGCCTGCGCCGCGACTGGTTCGTCTGGCGCGACGCAGCCCCCGATGGCGGTCCGCCGAACAACTGGCTCTCGGCCTTCGGCGGCCCGGCGTGGACGTGGGACGCCGCGACCGCGCAGTTTTACCTCCACTCGTTTCTGAAGGAGCAGCCGGACACCAACTGGCGCGACGCCGGCCTCCGCGACGCCCTCCTCGCCACGCTCCGCTTCTGGATGGACAGTGGCGTCGACGGCTTCCGCATCGACACGGCCGTCCACATCGCCAAGGACCCGCTCTTCCGCGATAACCCGCCCGAGCCCGCCCCCGACGCGGGTCACAAGCCCGTCACGGACTACGAGCGCCAGCAGCACCTCCACGACCGCTTCCACCCGGACGCCCACGGCTACTTCCAGACGTTCCGCCGCCTCGTCGACACGCACCCCGATCCGTCCGGCGCGCGCCCCGAGCGGGCGCTCTTCGGCGAGATCCACCTCGCGCGCGACCTTCCCGCGTGGGGGACGACCTTCGGGACGCCCGAGGCGCCCGAACTGCACCTGCCGCTGAACTTCGGCCTCCTCGCGGCGCCGTGGACCGCCCGCGGCCTCCGCGCCCACGTCGAGGCCATCGAGGCGGCGGTGCCGGGGCACGCGTGGCCGAGCTACGTCCTCGGCAGCCACGACGAGCGCCGCCTCGTCGCCCGCGTCGGGCCAGCCGGCGCGCGCCTCGCCGCCGTGCTCCTGCTCACCCTCCGCGGCACACCGACGCTCTACGCCGGCGACGAGATCGGCACACCCGACGTGGACGTCCCGCCGGACCGCATCCGCGACCCGGCGGGCCTGCGCGTGCCCGGCACGGGGCGCGACTCGGGCCGGACCCCGATGGCGTGGGACGCCTCGCCCTCGGCCGGCTTCTCGGAAGCGCCGCCCGACGCACTCTGGCTACCACTTCACGCGGGTCATGAGACGCTCAACGTGGCCGCGCAGCTCGCCGACCCGGGCTCGCTGCTCGCGCTGTACCGCCGCCTGCTCGCGCTCCGCCGCGCGACACCCGCGCTTCACTCGGGCGCGTACCACACGCTCCGCGACGTCCCCGAGGCGGTTTTTTCCTACGAGCGCACGGCAGACGCCGGCACGGCCGACGAGAGCCGCGCGGTCGTGCTGCTCAACCTCGGCGATGCCGAGGCGGCAGCCGACCTACCCGGCGGCACATGGGCCGTCGCCGTGTCCACGCACGACGCGGGGGCCAAGGCGCCCGGTGCCGTCTCGGGCCAGATCAGGCTGCGCCCGGGCGAAGGCGTCGTCCTCACTCCGCGTCGCGGACGAAGCGCGTCCGCCGGCCCGACGGGTCGGTAAGGACGAGCCGCGTGCCCTCTCGGACGAGCGTCGCCGCGCCCGGCAGCTCGGCGAACCGCACGATGCGCCCGACGAGCGTGCCCGTAAACGAGACCGGGTCCGCGCTCCGCGCGCGGTCCACGCCGCGCAGGATGACGTGCCCGCCGGGGTTGACGACGAGAACCTTTTCGAGCGTCCCGCGGGCGAGGTCGCGGCTCGCCTCGGCGTCCCCGACGACGTCGACCGCGACCCAACGCCCGACGGGCAGGTCTGCGGCGGGCGCCGTGCGGGCCGGACCTAGCCGGCCTGGGGGGGCGGCGGGGGACGCTGCCACGCTGGGAACGGCGCAGACGGCGTCCGTCTGCGTGCACGCCGCGAGCGGGAGGGCGAGGGCGAGAAGCGCGGCGCGCATCGGGACGGGCATCAGAACGCCTTGCGGTGTCCCGCGAAGCTAGCGGCCGGCGCGGAGTCGTGCGGCGGCGCCGTCGGGACGGAGCATCGCCGCGAGGTCCGTGTACGCGACCGGCACGCGCGACGACCCGAAGGCGTAGTACGCGACCTCGTAGGGCGCGAAGTGGACCATGAGCGAGTCCGCGCCGAGGGAGAACGTGGCCCGCTGCATCGCCTCAGGCGTGTAGCCCTCCGGGGTGAGCGTCGCGCGGGCCTCGTCGACCGAGACGGGGTCTTCGATGTCGCGCGCCTTGGCGACGAGCACGCGGTCGGCGTGCGCCGAGAGCGAGTCCGCCCACGGCGTGCCGTCGCGGAAGACGTCGCCCAGCGCCACCGCCGTGCCCGCCCGCAGGTCGTAGGTGAACGGGATGTAGAACGTGTTGCCGTGCGCGCCGCCCGTGAAGGCGTAGACCTCGACGAGCCCACTCAGGATGTCACCGGGCAGGAGGGCGACGTCTGTTCCGCCCTCGACTTCGGTGGCGGACATCGGCGAGTCTCGGTCCTCGGGCGCGACGGCCTCCTCGGG
>DASWMO010000127.1:0-3279 GCA_036399715.1 Rubricoccaceae bacterium | reverse complement strand
GGCGAGCGCGGCGAGTTGCGCAGGGCCGTCCCGCCGGCGGTGACGGTCGCGGCGGCGCTGGCGAGCGCGAGGGCGGATCGCCCGGCGCTCGCGCGGCCGATGAGCAGGTACGAGCCGCCTGCGGCGAGACCGCCCCAGCGGGCGTCGACGGTGGGCAGGCCGGAGGGCGAGAGCGGAGCGGACATGGGGCGGGGGAGGGATCCGAATGTGGGGGCGCAAACGGTATGCCACGCCGCCGCGCGCCGTGTGCGGCACCACGAGGGCGCACGGCGGGCACCCGGCAACGGGCGCTTCTACCCGCATCGCGGCGTCCGGAGCCCGGCCGCCGGGGCGTTCCTACTTTGCGCCTGTCGTTCCGACCCACCCGCCCCGCCCGATGGACTCCGACCTCGCCTCGATCCAGGACGCCCGCGACGCGCTCACGGCCGCCCACGCCGCGCAGAAGCGCTACGCCACGTTCCCGCAGGAGCACGTCGACCGCATCGTCGCGGCGATGGTCGAGGCCGGCGCGAATGCGGCCGAGCGCCTCGGGCAGATGGCCTGCGACGAGACCGGCTTCGGCCGGCCCGAGTCCAAGACGCAGAAAAACCTCTTCGCCACGCGCACGCTCGCCGCGCGGATGGAGGGCATGAAAACCGCCGGCATCATCCGCAAGACCGCGACCGTGTGGGAGGTCGCGACGCCGATGGGCGTCGTCGCGGCACTCGTGCCGAGCACCAACCCGACCGCGACGGCCCTCTACAAGTCCATTCTCGCGGCCAAGGCGCGCTGCGCGATCGTGATGAGCCCGCACCCGCGGGCGGCGAACTGCACGGCCGAGGCCGTGCGTATCGTCGCTGAGGCGGCCGTCGCGGCGGGCGCGCCCGAGGGCCTCTTCCACTGCCTCACGCGCGTCACGCTCGCCGCGACGGACGCGCTCATGGAGCACCCGCTCACGAGCGTCATTCTCGCGACCGGCGGCGGGCCGATGGTCCGCGCCGCGTATTCGAAGGGAAAGCCGGCCTACGGTGTCGGCTCGGGCAACGTGCCGGTCTACGTGGACCGCTCGGCGAACCTGGCCAAGGCCGCGGCCGACATTCTCGCCGGCACGTCGTTCGACTGGGGCACGCTGTGCTCGACCGAGCGCTCGGTCGTCGCCGACGCGCCGGTGAAGTCCAAGCTGCTCGACGCGCTCCGCGCCCACGGCGGCCATGTCTGCTCGCCCGACGAGACGGCGAAGCTGCGGGCGATCATCAAGCCCCAAGGCGTCTTCAACACCGACATCGTCGGGCAGAGCCCGCGGCGCATCGCCGAGATGGCGGGCTTCTCTGTCCCCGAGACCGCGCAGGCGCTCATCGCCGAGGTGGACACGGTCGGGCCCGCCGAACCGCTCTCGATGGAGACGCTCTCGCCGATCCTGTCCTTCTACACGGCCGACGGCTGGGAGGCCGGCTGCGAGCGCTGCCTGGAGATCCTGCACTTCGGCGGCGTCGGCCACACGCTCGCGCTCCACGCGACCGCCGAGCGGGTCATCGAGCAGTTCGCGCTCTACAAGCCGGCCATGCGCATCGTCGTCAATACCGTCGCCGCGCTCGGCTCGGTCGGGATGACGACGGACCTCTTCCCGGCGATGACGCTCGGGCCGGGCGCCGTCGGCGGGTCGATCACGAGCGACAACGTCGGCCCGATGCACCTCGTCGACGTGAAGCGGATCGCGTTCGAGGCACACCCGCTGCACGACGCCGCCGGCGAGCGCCTCGGCGCCGCCCCCCGCGCGGCCTCGCGCCCGAACCCCGGCCGCCCCGGCCCGGCTGCCCCGTCCCCGCCCCCGGCTCCCCCCACACCGGCCCGAGGCGCCGCGCCGCCCGCGAGCGGCTCGTGGATGGAGCGCATCGAGGAGCGCCTCCTCGCCCGCGCCGGTAACCGGGCCTTCGAGGACGGCGCACTCCACCCGGCCACCGGGAACGCCGCCGCGCACCCCTCCGGCACGCCGGCGCGGGCGGCAAACACAGGAACGCGCACGCCCGACACGGAAATGCGGCGTCCTGACACCGGCACGCGCGCGCCCGACACGGCGCCGCGCGCGTCCGGGCCGGATCCGGACGCGCCGGCGCCCGTTTCTCTCGCGCTGAGCGAGGCCGAGATCGCCGCGCTCGTCCGCCGCTTCCGCGCGTAAGGGCGCCCACTCCCACCCGATGGAACTCCCCCCGATCGCCCTGCCCGCCGTCCCGGTCCCGGCCGAAGAGGTCGCGCGTCTCGACGCGCGCCTCGCTGCGCTCGGCGGCGACGACTCGTCGGAGCGGCTCGCGGCGCTGCTGGAGCTCGCTGCGGCCCTGCCGGGCCGCGACGCCGAGCGGCAGGCCGACCTCGCCGGCGAGGCCGAGTCGCTCGCGATCGCCTCCGGCGACGCCGTCGCGCAGGCGATCGCGGTCGGGCTGCGCGGGCGGGCGCTGTTCTTCCTCGCCCACAATGAGGAGGCCGTCGCGACGCTCACCGAGGCCATCGAGCGCTTCAGCGCGCTAGGCATGGTGGCCGAGCGCCTCGCTGCGCGCTCGGCACTCGCGGGCGTGCTCGCGAGTGTCGGCGACTACGAGAAGGCCATCTCGGGCGCGCTCACCAACCTCGACGACATCCGCGAGGCAGGCGACGGCGTTGCCGAGGGCTGGGTCCTCGTCGGCCTCTCGGGCGCATACGCGGACCTCGGCGACGCCGACCGGGCGCTTGAGGCGGCCGAAGGGGCGCTCGCCCTCTTTACCGACCTCGGCGTCCCGATGGGCGTCGCCCGGGCCGAGACCGGAATCGGCACGGCGCTCCTGCTCCGCGACCGGCCCGACGCGGCCGAGGCCTACCTCACGTCCGCGCTCGCGCGCTTCCACGACCTCGACGACCCGGTCGGGGAGTCGCGCGCGCTCAACGACCTCGGCACGGCGGCACGCCTCCGCGGCGATGTCGAGGCCGGGCTGGTGCTTCACCGCGAGGCGCTCGCGCGGCGCCGCGGGACGGCCAACCGGCAGGCGCAGTCCACGAGCCTGCTCCACATCGGCGAGGCGCTCGTTGCCCTCGGGCGGCCCGAGGAGGCCGTCGAGGCGCTCGCCGAGGCGCTCTCGCTCGCCGAGGGCGTCGGCGCACGGCCGCGCGAGGAGCAGGTCCACGCCGTCCTCGTGGAGGCCTACGGCGCCCTCGGCGATCCCGCACAGGCGCTCGGCCACGCCCGCGCCCACATGGCCGTCCGCGAGGCCATCCTCGACGCGCAGACGCGCGGCCGCCTCCAGACGATGCAGGTCCGCTTCGAGACCGAGC
>DASWMO010000126.1:0-2744 GCA_036399715.1 Rubricoccaceae bacterium | reverse complement strand
TCCGCGAAGGCGTCGACGGTGGGCTGCTCGACGGCGCGCCACGGCGAGACGCCCACCTGCTGGCCGATGTGGTCGCCGAGCGTGTCGAGGGTCAGAGGCATGACGGCAAGCTATTCATCGGCGCCCGCCGAGTGGTGGTGGCCCGCGAGGCGATTGGGTCGGCCAACAGGGTCGGCCAACAGGGTCGGCCAACAGGGTCGTACCATCGGGGCGCCACCCGCCGTCGCGCCCGTGACCGTCGCCTGCGTGGGAGGAGGGCCCGCCGGGCTCTTCCTCTCCATCCTCCTCAAGAAGGCCCGCCCCGCGTGGGACGTCGCCGTCTACGAGCGGAACCCGCGCGGCAACACCTTCGGCTGGGGCATCGTGTTCTCGGACGGCACGATGGAGAACCTCGCGGCCGCCGACGCCGCGGTGGCCGAGGCCACGCAGCGGTCGCTCGCGCACTGGGACGACGTGGACGTGCGCGTCCGCGGACGCGCGCTCCGCTCGTCGGGCCACGGGTTCATCGGCGTGGGGCGGCACCGGTTCATCGAGGTCCTGACCGAGCGGGCCGAGGCCCTGGGCGTCGCCCTCCACTTCGACGTCCGCGTCGACGAGATCGAACGGCTGGAGGCCGACCTCGTCGTCGCCGCCGACGGCGTGAACAGCGCGCTCCGCACGAGTCTCGCCGACCAGTTCGAGCCGGTCGTCGCGCCCACGCGCAACCGCTTCACGTGGCTGGGCACGCACGCCCCGTTCGAGGCCTTCACGTTCGACTTCCGCGAGACCGAGTGGGGCTGGTTCCAGGCCCACTGCTACCAGTTCTCCGAGGACACCAGCACGTGCATCGTCGAGTGCACCGACGAGACGTGGCACGCGGCGGGCCTCGACACGATGTCGAAGCCGGACGCCCTCGCCTTCTGCGAGCGCCTGTTCGCCGACCTCCTCGGCGGTCACGCCCTCCTCGACAACGCGCCGCACCTCGACGGCCCGGCGATGTGGCTCCGCTTTCCCACCGTCACGAACGCCCGCTGGCACGCCACGCGCCCCGACGGCACGCCCGTCGTGCTCCTGGGCGACGCCGCCGCGACGGCGCACTTCTCCATCGGTAGCGGGACCAAGCTGGCGCTCGAAAGCGCCATCGCGCTGGCCCGGCGGCTCACCGCGGCCGACGACTTCACCGACCTCGAGGCCGTCCTGGACGCGTACGAGGCGGAGCGTCGCGTGGAAGTCCTCCGCCTGCAGAACGCGGCGCGCAACTCGACCGAGTGGTTCGAAGGGGTGGAGCGACGCGGCGGCCTCGCGCCCGAGCAGTTCGCCTACAGCCTGCTCACGCGCAGCCAGCGCGTGAGCCACGAGAACCTGCGCCTCCGCGATGCCGACTGGGTCGCCGACTACGAGCGGTGGTGGGCGGGGCACGAGACGGGCACGCCCGGGGCCGCCGTCCCGCCCATGTTCGTGCCCTACCGCGTGCGCGGAGTGACGCTCGCGAACCGCATCGTCGTCTCCCCGATGGCCGTGTACTCGGCCACCGACGGCGTGCCGGGCGACTTCCACCTCGTCCACCTCGGGCAGCGCGCGCTCGGCGGGGCGGGGCTCGTGTTCACCGAGATGACGTGCCCGTCGCCCGATGCCCGCATCACGCCGGGCTGTGCCGGGCTGTGGACCGACGCGCACGCCGAGGGCTGGGCGCGGATCGTGCGGTTCGTCCACGAGAACAGCCCGGCCAAGGTGGCGCTCCAGCTCGGCCACGCCGGGCGGAAGGGCTCCGTCGAGCGCCCGTGGGACGCCGGCGGCGACGACCACACCCCCCTCGCCGCGGGCAACTGGCCGCTGCTCGCGCCGTCGGCGCTGCCGTACCTCGCGCACAACCAGGCCCCGCGCGAGATGGACCGGGCCGACATGGACCGCGTCCGCGACGAGTTCGTGGCCGCCGCGCGCCGGGGCGCCGAGGCGGGCTTCGACTGGCTGGAGCTCCACGCCGCCCACGGCTACCTCCTGTCGTCGTTTCTCTCGCCGCTCACCAACCGCCGCACCGACGCCTACGGCGGGAGCCTGGCGAACCGGCTCCGCTATCCGCTGGAGGTCTGGGACGCACTCCGCGCCGTCTGGCCCGAGAGTCGGCCCATGTCCGTCCGCCTCTCGGCGTCGGACTGGGTCGAGGGCGGGACCACGATCGACGACGCCGTCGCGATGGCGCGGGCGTTCCACGAACACGGCGCGGACCTCATCGACGTGTCCAGCGGGCAGGTCTCGCCCGACCAGCAGCCCGTCTACGGGCGGATGTGGCAGACGCCGTTCGCCGAGCGCATCCGTCTGGAGGTGGGGGCGCCCGTGATGGCCGTCGGCAACATCTACGAGCCGGACCACGTGAACTCGATCCTCGCCGCCGGGCGGGCGGACCTCTGCCTGCTCGCGCGCCCTCACCTCAGCGAGCCGCACGGGACCCTCCGCGCCGCCGCCGAGCTGGGCTACACAGGCCAGTGGTGGCCGCCGCCCTACCGATCGGGCAAGCGCCCCCTCGAACGCCTCTTCGAGCGCCAGCGCGACGCATGACCCTGCCCTTCGAACGCCTCCACGCCGTCGTCACCGGCGGCTCTCGCGGCATCGGCGCCGCCGTCGCCCGGCGCCTCGCCGCGCAGGGCGCCTTCGTGACCGTCGTCGGCCGCACCGAGGCGCCGCTGCGCGCGCTCGCCGACGAGCTTGAGCGCGAGCACGGCCGCCCGATGCACGCCGCTCCGGCCGACGTCACCGACGCGGCGGCC
>DASWMO010000125.1:0-20525 GCA_036399715.1 Rubricoccaceae bacterium | reverse complement strand
CGGGCGAGTGCCGGGGCGAACTGCCCGACATCGAGCGCGGCGAGGACGGCGAGCACCCGTGCCGCTCCGGGCACCGCCGCCGCGTCGAGGGCCGCCGCGAGGGCCGTCCGGTCGAGGCCGGCTGAGGCGATGCCGAAGCGGTCCGAGAGAAACGCGTGGACGGCCCGCTCGGCGGCGGCGCAGGCGTCGGGCCCGGCCAGCGTGCGCGCCTCGGCCGCCGCCCGGATCTCGGCGAGGCGGGCCTCGGCACGGGCGAGGGCGTGGCGGCGGCGGTTCTCGGGCGTGTCGGCCGTCGCCGCGCGGCGGCGGCTGCGGACGGCGGCAACCGCGCCGAGGGCGACGGCCGGCAGCGCCAGTCCCGTTCCGAGAACGCCCCACAGGACGCCCACGGGCAGTCCGCGGCGCGACCACGACGCCTCGGCGATCAGGTCCGCGGCCGGACCTGCCGGGCTGGGCCCGCTCGCCGGCACGGCCACGCCCGAGACGGCGACGCGCGTGGAGTCCGTCCCGAGCGTCTGGTAGATGCCCGTCTCGGGGTCGAAAAAGGTCCACACGGCCGGCGGGACGTCGAGCGAGCCGGGAACCTGCGGGACGAGCGTGTAGCGGAACGTGCGGCGGCCGCGCACGCGGTCGCCCGTCCGGTCGATGTCGGCCTCGTCGCGCGGCGGGAAGGCGTCGGCCCCGCGCGGCGTCGCGAGGGCCGGCGCGCCGAGCGTGGCGACGTTGCCCGTGCCGGCGACCGTGATCTCGACCACGACGGGCTCGCCGACCGACGCCGCCTGGGAGACCGGCGCCGCCTGCATCGTGAACTGCCCGACAGCGCCGGAGAAGCCGGCCGGCGCTCCGGGCGGGAGCGCCGTGACGTCGAGCGACGTGGCGGGCGCCTCGACCTCGACCTCTTCGAGGCCGCCGGAGAACGGCGCGAAAAAGGGCGCGAACGGGTCGTTGGGGTCGATCCCGAACGGGTCGACGCGCAGAAAGTCGACTGCGAAGCGCATCGGCGGCAGCATCAGGCGGCCCGCGCGCGTCGGAAAGAGAGCGAGGCGTGCGAGCGTGACGGCCTCGAAGGCGCGCCCGCCGAGCGTAACGGGGTGCGGGACGGTCGAGGCGACGTCGAGCTCTTCGCGCCAGAAGCCAGGTGCGTCCCACGAGCCCGCCGCGAGCGTCTGCCGCGGCTGCAGGTCGGGGTCGAAATACAGCACGACTTCGGCGACGACCTGCTGCCCGACGACGACACGCTCGGCGCTGAGTTCGATGCGTGCGAACAGGTCGGCCCGCTCACCTGGCGCGCGGGCGGTGGGTGGGGCCGCGCGCCCGCGCGCTGCCTGCGGGTTCGGCGACGCGCTGCCGGTGACGGTCACGCTCGCCGCCTGGATGCTCAACTCGCGTCCGCCGCCGAGGTCCACGCGGAACGGGCCGATGCGGGCCGGGCCCGGGCGGACGGCCTCGAAGGTCCACGTGAGTTCGCGCTGGATGTCGCCGTTGACCTGCAGCGTCGCGTCGGACGTCGGCGAGGCCTGGACCGCTCGGAGGCCAGCAGTCGCCGGCGGCGTCGGGAAGGCGCGGCCGGGCGCGCCGCGCAGCGTCAGCGTGTACGCGACGCGCCCGCCGACGGCGACGCGCGTCGGCGAGACGCGGACGGAGGCCCGCGTCTGGGCCGCGGCCGGGCCGGCAACTCCGAGCGTGAGTGCGATGAGGAGCGCGGCGAGGGGACGGGCCGCGGCGCGGGGGGCGAGGCGTCGGGTCACCAGTCCTGCTCGTTGGTGCGCACGCGCGACGGGGCGCGGCGGAAGCGGCGCAAGAGCTGTCGCTCGTCGCCGCCGACGGCGTCGAGGATGCGCTCGGCCTGCTCGCGGCTCATGCCGTCGGGCTCAGGGCCGGGGCGGTCCGAGGGGGCCGGCGAGTCGGGCGGCTGCGGGCCGGGGGGCGGTGGCGTCTGTCCGCCGTCGTCGGGCGGCGGGGGCGGCTCGTCCGGGGAGTCGCTCGGCGGCGGTGGGCTGTCGTTCTGCTGGCGGAGGAGGTCGCGCAGGGCGACGGCCTTCTGGTCGTCGGGCGCGAGCGCGACGGCGGCTTCGGCGGCGGCGAGTGCGGGCGCATTCTGGCCGCCGACGTAGAGGCGCGCGGCCTCGTGGTAGCGCTCGGCCGCCTCAGGCGGCGGACTCCCGGGCGACGGCCCGGAGGCGCGCTGCGCGAGCGCCGCGGCGGGCAGGGCGAGCAGAATCAGAAAGAGGCGCTTCATCAGAGGCGGGTCGGGCCGGCGGGCGCCGGATTCGGGGGCCGTGAAGTCGGCGCGGGAGCAACGGGAGCCGGCGGGCCGGTCGTCTCTGGCCCGCTGCCGCGCGCGCGCGCCGGGTCTTCCTCAATCTCGACGACCTTACCGAGGCGGTCGGTAAAGTCCGCGAACGCGGCGACGGTCGAGTCGCGCGCGAGGCCTTCGGTCATCGTGTCGAGGGCGTCGCGGTAGCGCCGCTCGGCGACGAGCGCGTCGGCGCGTGCCTTGATGCGACGGGCCTCGTCGGACGGCTCGGGAGGTGTCGGCGGCGTTTGCCGGGCGAGCGCCCGGCGGGCGATCTCGTAGTTGCGGCGTGCGGCGAGACGGGCGGGATCGAGGACGAGCGAGCGGCGCAGGAGCGCGACGGCCGCCGCGGCGTCACCGGCGATCAGGGCCGCCGTGCCGGCGTCGTAGGCGATCCGGGCGCGGTCGGCGGGGTCTGCGGCGAGGCGGAGCGCCTGGGCGAAGGCGCTGTCGGCCGGGATGGCGAGCGAGTCGACGGGCGGGGCGTCGGGCGCGTCCGTCGTGTCTCTCGCGAGGGCGAGGCCGAGGTTGTGCCAGAGGCGGGCTGCGAGGTCGTCCGGCACGCCCGCGCGCTCTGTCCCCGCCCGGAACGCGGCCGCAGCGCCGCGCACGTCGCCCGCCGCGAGGAGGCGATTGCCGGCCCGTCCATCGCGCGCGCCCGGCTGGAGCGCGGCGAACCCGAACGCGAGGAGCAGAAACGCGGCGGTGCGGAGCATCAGGCGGGCGTGTCGGGCGCGGCGGCAGGCGAGAGAGTGGGCGGCACGGCGGTCGGGCGCGGCGCGGCGCGGCGCCCAACGCGGCGGAACAGGCGCCGCCGCGGGAGGCCGAAGCGCGCGAGCGCGCGCTCTGCGATCAGCAGCAGCACGCCGAGCGCGAGCGGCCACTGGAAGCGCTCGGCCGCCGCCTCGACGCGGCTCTCGGCCACGACCGCTCGGTCGAGCCCGGCGAGGCGCTCGTTGACCTGCCCCGCGGCAGAGCCGCCCTCGCCGACGCGCACGACGCCCGTTCGGCCCGCGAGGTCGCGGAGGACGCCGTCCTTGTAGGTCGAGATCACGGTCTGGCCGGCCCGGTCGCGCTTGAAGCCGCCGGCCTGCCCGCGCTGCACGTCCGGGACGGGTCCGCCGGCGTCGGTCCCGACGCCGAGCGCAAGGACGGTCACGCCGCTCTCGCGCAGGGCCGCCGCCGCCTCGCCGAGGCCACCCTCATGGTCCTCGCCGTCGCTCACGACGAGCAGCGCCCGCGGTCGCTCGGCCGTCGCCGGGTCCGCGCTCGCCGCGTCGAACGCCTCCCTCGCGACGGCGAGTGCGGCCGAGAAGTCGGTTCCCTGGATCGCGATCTGCTCGGGGTCCACGGATTCGAGAAAGAGGCGCACGGCCGAGCGGTCGGTCGTGAGCGGACACTGCAGGAAGGCTTCTCCGGCAAAGATCACCAGCCCGACGCGGTCGCCGCGGCGTGCCTCGACGACGCGCTCGATCTCCAGCGTTGCGCGTTCCAGCCGGCTCGGGGCGACATCCTGCGTCCGCATCGAGTTCGAGACGTCGAGGGCGATGACGAGGTCCAGGCTCTCGGTCGCGGCGTCGCGGCTCGTCGCGCCAAGCCGTGGGCCGGCGAGGGCGACGCCGAACGCGCCGAGGGCCATCGCCGTCAGCGCGGCGCGAATCGACCGCAGCCGCACGAGCGGCGCCAGACGCCGGGCCTGCTCGGCCGCGCGCGGGCCGAGAAAGAGGCGCAGCGCCTCCGTACGCCGGCGAGCCGCGTAGAGCGCGAGGGCGACGGCCGCGGGCACGAGGGCGAGCGCGAGGAAAAGGAGAACGGGCGAGCGGAACGTCATCACGGGACGCGGCGAAGGCGGGTGCTCGACAGCACGGTGGCGGCGACGAGGCACAGCAGGGCCGGCCACAGCGCGAGGCGGTACAACTCCTCGACGTCCAGGAGGACGGTTTCCTCGACCCGCGTCGTCTCCATCTCGCCGATGGCGGCATAGATCGAGCGGAGCGCCTCGACGTCGGTCGCGCGGAAGTAGCGCCCGCCGGTCGTCTCAGCAACGGCCCGCAGCGTGGTCTCGTCGATCTGGGTCGGTGGCGGGGCGAGCATCCCGCCGAACGGGCTGGCCGCCCCGCCTCCGCCGAGGCCGCCGTCGCCGCCGACGCCGATGGCGTAGATGCGGACGCCGAGCGCGCGGGCGGCCTCGGCAGCCGTCTCGGGGTCCACCTGCCCGCGGTTGCTCTGGCCGTCCGTGAGCAGGATGAGAACCTTGCTCGCCGCCTCGGAGTCGCGCAGGCGCGCCGAGCCGGTCGCGATGGCGGTCCCGATGGCGGTCCCGTCCTCGATCGTGCCCATCTGGACCTCGCGCAGCATTGCGAGCAGGAACGGGTAATCGAGCGTCAGCGGCGCCTGCGTGTACGCCTGGGCCGCAAAGACGACGAGCCCGACGCGGTCCGACGTGCGGCCGCGGACGAACTCGGCGGCGACGGCCTTGGCGGCCTCGAAGCGGTTGGGCGGGAAGTCGTCGGCCTGCATTGAGGTCGAGGCGTCGAGCGCGAGCACGATGTCGATGCCCTCGGCCGAGCGCGAGACGGACGCGTCGCGGCGCTGCGGCCGCGCGAGCGCGATGATGGCGAGCGCGAGGGCCGTCAGGCGCAGCGCGCCGGGCAGCCATCCGAACCGCGCCCACCCGGCGACGGGGAGCGCCGCGGTGTCGGCGGCGGCAGAGAAGCGCACGCCCTCGGACCGGCCGGCCCGGATGCCCGCGCGCCGCCGCGCGTGCCACGCGAGCGCGGGCACGGCGGCGAGCAGCAGGAGCCACAGCGGCGAGGCGAGGGTCACGGGAGCGGTGCGGGCTCGGGAGTGGGGGCGACCTGGCCGTCAGCCACCTCGGCGGCAGGAGCGGCCGTCGCCGCTTCGATGCTTGCGATGGCCGTGCGGGCCGTCTCAACGGCGCCGTCGGCGGCGGCGGGCGCGGGCACGTAGCTGGCGTAGGCGACGAGGTCGGCGAGGGCGAGGGCGCGCCGCGCAGCCGCATGGGCGTCGTCGGGGACGCGCGCGTCGGCGGCGAGGGCCTGAACGATCTCGTCGGTCGTCGATTCGAGCGCGGGCAGGCCGAGGCGGCGCCCGAGGTAGACGCGCAGCGCCTGCCGCGCGCCGAGCGTGCGCTCGGTCGGCGCGGACGTGCCGAGGGCGTCGAGGGCAGCCGACGCCTCGGGGAACGGCTCGGCCCGTGGAAGGGCTGGCCGGCTGCGGCGGCGCCACCGCGCGAGCATCCAGGCGCCGGCCGCCGTTGCGAGCGCAGCCAGCACGCCGAGCGCGATCCAGACGGGCAGCAGGCCCGGAAACGGGTCCGGCGGTCCCAGCGGCGCCGGCTCAGACGAGCCGTCGCGGAGCGCAGACCGCACGGGCACGACGGCGACGCCCGTCGGCACGTCGACGGTGTCGCGGCCCGCGACAAGGCGCACGCGGACGGGCCCGACGCGGGCCGTGTCGACGGCGAACACGGCGACTTCGTACACCGCACTGTCGGTCCGGACGGCACCGCGCACGCGCGGCGGGAGGCGGCGGACCGAGAACGCTTCGGCGTCGCCGAAGGCGAGCAGCGGCGCCGTCTCGGCGTCGCCCGCGGGCACCTCCGGGAAAAGGGCCGAGCGGCCCGGCCCGTGGTCCACAGCCACGGCGATGCGGACACGCTCGCCGGCCGAGACGCTGTCGGCCAGGACCGTCAGGCGCGCCTGCCGCGGGGCGCCGGCAGTTTGCGCACCCGCGGCCTGCGCGTGCACGGCCGACGGCGCGATGGCCGCGAGCAGCAGGGCGAGAGGCAGGGCGGTCCGGGGGGACAACGGCGCAGGCGTGGCGAGGCGGGAAGTTCAACGCGCGCAGCAGGCCGGGCCGTGCGCTTCTTCGCAATCTCGGGCCCGGCACGCGCTCAGCGGCGGCGCGCGCGGCGGCGAAAGAACGCGGCGAGCGGGTCGACGTAGTCCGTATCCGTCCGGACCGTCAGGTGGTCCACCCGCGACGCGGCGAGCATCGCCTCGGTCCGCGCCGCGCGCACGGCGGCGCGCTGCGCGAAGGCCGCGCGCACGGCCGCGCTCGACGTGTCGACGACGCTGGCCATGCCCGTCTCGGCGTCGACGATGCTCAGCAGGCCGACGGCCGGGAGGGCCTCCTCGCGCGGGTCCACGACGCGGACGGCGACGAGGTCGTGCCGCCGGGCCGCCCGCCGGAGCGCGCGCGCGGTCGCCTCGGCCTGCGCCTCGGGCACGAGAAAATCGCTCACGAGGACCACGATGGCGCGCCGCCGGACGACCCGAAGCACGTGGTCGAGCGCGCCCGCGAGGTCCGTCCCGCGGCTCTGCGGAGCATGGGCGAACAGGTCGCGGAGCACGCGGAGCACGTGGCGCTTGCCCTTCTGCGCCGCCACAAACCGCTCGACGGCGTCGGTGAAGAGGACGAGCCCGACGCGGTCGCCGCTCTGGAGGGCCGAGAAACCGAGCACGGCGCAAACCTCGGCCGCGACGTCGCGCTTGGCCGAGGCGCCCGACCCGAAGGCTGCGCTGCCCGACACGTCCACGGCGAGGACCAGCGTCTGCTCGCGCTCCTCCTCGAAGAGCTTCACGTACGGCTCGCCGGTCCGTGCTGAGACGTTCCAGTCGATCGTCCGCACGTCATCGCCGACGAGATACGGCCGGACCTCTGCGAACTCGATGCCGCGCCCTCGGAACGCCGAATGGTACTCGCCGCCGAAGACGCTCTCGACGAGGCCCCGCGTGCGGACCTCGACGCGGCGGATTTTTCGGAACAGCTCGCGGGGAATCATGGGCGTCAGGAGAATCTGCACGGGCCGGCGGGGCGGCAGATGAAATACTTGTCGCGACGAGTATATTGCCAATCACCACCCCCGCCTCCCATGTTACGCGCAGCCCCTGCGGCCCTTCTCGCCGCCGCCTTCTTCCTCGCCCCCGCCCCGACGGCCGACCGCGACGTTTCGCTCCCGGCCGCCCCGGCCGCCGGTGCAGCTGGCCTCCGGTCAGGGGCCACTCTGCCGGCCGCCGGCACCTACACCCTCGACCCGGCCCACTCGACGGTCGGTTTCCGCATTCGCCACATGGGCCTCGCGGAGGTCGAGGGCGAGTTCGACGCTTTCGAGGGCTCCATCTCGTTCGATCCTGCCAACATCGCCGCGACGACCGTCCAGGCAACCGTCCAGACGTCCTCGGTCGACACCGACGTCGACGCGCGTGACGGTCACCTCCGGACCGCCGACTTTTTCGACGTCGCTACCTACCCGACGATGACGTTCGCGAGCACGGCCGTCCAGCCGACCGGCCCGAACACGTTCCGCCTCACCGGCGACCTCACGCTCCACGGCGTCACGCGGCCCGTCACGCTCCGCGTCACCGCAGCAGGCCCCATCGCGGACCCGCGCGGCGGCTCGCGCGCCGGCTTCCACGCCGAGGGCGAGATCGACCGCCGCGACTTCGGCATGACGTGGGGCCAGGACCTCCCCAGCGGCGTGCCGGGCGTCGGCCACCTCGTCACGCTCGTCCTCGACGCCGAGGCGACGGCGGGCTGAGCCGGCGCTCTCTATCTTTCCGGCGCCCGGGGCGCGTCCGCACGGTCGGGCGCGCCCCGCGTCTTTTTCCGGTCTGCCGATGTCCGCCCCCCGCGTCGCCGTCCTCGTCTTCCCCGGCTCCAACTGCGACCACGACGCGCACCACGCCGCCGGGACCGTCTTCGGCGCCGAGGCGCGGTTCGTGTGGCACAAGGATGACCGCATCGGGCCTGCGGACCTCGTGATCATCCCGGGCGGCTTCTCCTACGGCGACTACCTCCGCGCGGGCGCCATCGCGCGCGTCTCGCCCGTCATGGCCGACGTCGCGCGGTTCGCGTCCGAGGGCGGACTCGTCCTCGGCGTGTGCAACGGC
Source organism: Rubricoccaceae bacterium (assembly GCA_036399715.1). GTDB lineage: Bacteria > Bacteroidota > Rhodothermia > Rhodothermales > Rubricoccaceae > DASVSE01. The sequence continues at coordinate 12,314 of DASWMO010000125.1, read as the reverse complement.
TTTCAGGTCCTCTGCGAGGCGGGCCTGCTGCCTGGCGCGCTCCTCCGCAACGCGAGCCAGCGCTTCGTCTGCCGCGACGTGCGGATCCGCGTCGAGACGACGGCGACGCCGTTCACGGCCGGCCTGACGGCAGGCGAGACGCTGACCGTGCCCGTCGCCCACGGCGAGGGCAACTACGTCGACACCGAGGCGAACCTCGACCGCCTCGAAGCCGACGGCCGGGTCGTCTTCCGGTACGTCGACGCGGCCGGCGAGGCGACACCGGAGGCGAGCCCGAACGGATCGAGCCGCGGCATCGCGGGCATCGTCAACGCCGGCGGCAACGTCCTCGGGATGATGCCACACCCCGAGCGCTGCGTTGAGGTCCTCCTCGGGCACCGCCTCGACGCCTCGGCGTCGGGCGCCGACGGCGCGCGCCTGTTCCGGTCCGTCTTCGACTCTATCGCGGGGCAGGCCGCCGAGGCGGCGTGATGGAGATCCCCGTCTCGACGCGCCGCACGGCCGCGCTCCGCCTCGCGCCCGCGGCGGCGTTCGCGTTCCTGTCGGACGTGCCCGCGTGGGGCGCACTCTTCCCGAACGTCGCGCGCATCGAGCCGCTGTCCGAGCCCGACGCGTTCGTCTGGACGATGGCGCCCATCGGGCCGCCGGGCGTGGCCGTGCAAACCGTCTACGGCTGCCGCTACACGTTCGACGCGGCGGCGCAGACGGTCGCGTGGACGCCCGTGGACGGCGTCGGCAACGCGCGATTCTCGGGGCACGTCGCCCTCGTCCCTCGCGCGGACGGTGGGACGGACGCGCGCCTCGTGCTCGACGCCGTCCTCTCGATTCCGGCCCCGGCCCTGCTGCGGCCGCTCGTCGTCGCGGCCGTCACGCGCGAGTTCAGTCGCATGCTGGAGCAGTTCGCCGGCCGGCTCGAAGCCGTGTAATCAGGCGTAGCTGTCGGCTTTCGCGTCGACGGCGGCCTTCTGGCGGACGAGGTCGAGGTACGACGGGACGGTGTAGCGCTCGCCGTAGACGGCCTTCATCTTGTCCCATCGGAGCTGGCACGCCATCGCGAAGGCCGTGTCCTCGCCGTAGCGCGCGATCGAGAACGACGTCCCGCGGGCCACGCCCGGCTCGGGGTTCCACGAGACGGCGTAGACCTCGTGGCGCACGCCGCGGCGGTCGCGCTTGAACGTCCGCGAGATGCCGACGACGCCCGTCGAGTTGCTGCGGTTGCGGCGGATGAGGCGCCGCTGCGCGGGCTCGGTCGGCAGGGCGGCGACCTCGTCGAGAAGGCCCACGCGGTACACCTCGGCGGCGGCGAACGAGGCCGCGCGCGAGCCGTGCTTGCGGTCCGAGAACAGGCGCGAGAACGTCTTGCCGTGGCGGTACACGCGGACCTGCCAGCCGTGCGTCGAGTCCGAATCGATCCGGATGATCCCTTTGGAGCGGGGCATGGCAAGGAGGGAAGAGTTCCGGAAGGTAATGCGTTGTTTTACATCGCGAAAACCGCCCGTGCCCGACGCCTCACCCTAGAGCGATCGGCCCTTCCAGCCGATGCGCGGCCACAGCGCGAGCGCGGCCGGGAGCGTGACGAGGTACACGAACAGGAAGGCCTCAAGCCCGAGCACGTCCAGCCACCGCACCCGCCCGCCGACGCGTCGCAGCACGGCCGCGAGGAGCGCGCCCTCGGCGAGCGTCTTGGCCGCGATGCACGCGACGGCGATGCCGGGTGTGAGCCAGAGGCCCACGAGCGGCAGCACGTGCACGAGCCACAGCCCGACGTACGCCGCGACGACCGGCAGGCCGCCGGCGAGGCCGCCGCGCGCCCAGCGCCGCCGCTGCCGGTACGCCGCCGCGACGCCGTTCACGGGCAGCGTCCACACCGTCGTCGGGGCGCCGACGGGGAAGCGGATGCGCGCCTGCGTCCGCTCGGCGACGGCGCGGACGAGCGTAAAGTCCTCGGTGACCGAGAACGGCAGGGCCGGGTAGCCTCCGACAGCGTCGTAGGTCGTGCGGCGGACGGCCATGTTGTTGCCCATGCCCGTCGCCGGGACGCCGGCCTCGGCGAGGGCGCTCACGGCCCCGATGAGGAGCGTCCAGTCGAGCGCCTGCACGCGGTCGAAGGCGTGGCCGGGCCGCGGGTCGATGCGCGCGAAGCCGCACACGAGCCCGACGTCCGGGTCGGCGAAGGGCGCCGCCGTTGCGCGTGCCCAGAGCGGCGGGGCCGCGCAGTCAGCGTCGGTGACTAGGACGATCTCGGCGCGCGTCGTCTCGATGGCGGTGTGGAGCGCGTGGGCCTTGCCGTGAAGCTTGCCGGCGGCCTCGGGGACGCGGACGAGGCGCACGCGCGGCCCGCCGCCCTCAGCCGAGCCGTCGGGCGCGGCGTCTCCGGGTTCGCTGCTGGGGTCGCCGCCGGCGAGGACGAGGTCGCGATGGCGCGGCATCCGCGACCGCACGACAGCGGCCGTGCGGTCGGTCGAGCCGTCGTCGGCGACGACGATTTCGAGGCGGTCTGCGGGGTAGTCCTGCGCGAGGAGGGCATCGAGGCACCGCCCGATGCAGGCCTCCTCGTCGCGCGCGGCGACGACGACGGCGAGCGTCGGGAGGCGCGCGGCGGGGAGGGGAGGCGTGAGGACGGCCGTGCGGGCCGTCCGCCACGCGAGCGCGGCCGCGAACGCCGCGTACCCGCCCACTGCGGCGACGAGCGTGGGGACGAAGGCGTCGAGCGCGGTCACGGGAGAAGGTCGGGCAGGGCGGGCCGCCCGAACGGGGCAGGGGGGAGGGCGGGGAAGCGCCACCCGGCGGCGGCGAGGCGCGGCAGCGCGAGGCGGAGCGCCGCCGCGGCGCGGGCCGCCGGCGCGCCGTCGTGCAGCACGACGATGCCACCGGGCCGGGCCGCGCGCACGAGGCGCTCGGCGAGGACGGCCGGGCCCGCGGAAGGTAGGTAGTCGCCCGGCATCGTGTCCCACAGCACGAGCCGTCTCGGCGCCTCGGTGCCGGCCGCGTCGGCGCCGAACTCGCGGACCCAGCGCACGAGGCCCGGCGTAACGCGGCCGTACGGCGGGCGCACGTCGCGGACCGCCTCGCCGAGAACGGATTCGAGGACGCGCTCGCCACGCGCCATCTCGCGGACGGCCTCGCCGCGCGGGACCGCCCACGCGCTGCGGTGCGCGCCGCCATGGTTGCCCGCGCGGTGGCCGCCCGTCGCCCACTGCCGCGCGAGGTCCGGGAAAGCAGCCGCACGGTCGGCCGAGAGGAAGGCGACGGCGTGGGCGTCGCAGGCCGCGAGGGCGTCGAGCAGCCGCGGCGTCCCGTCGGCGTTGGGCCCGTCGTCCAGCGTGACGTAGAGCAGCGGCCGGCCGGCCGCGTCGCGGTGTGGCCCGCGCAGGACGGCGCCGGGCACGAAGGGTCCGGCGAGGCGCACGCCGACCGTGTCGCGCAGGAACGTCGCCGCGAAGATGGCGCGCCGACCGGTCACCGGTCCACGCGGCGCCCCTTCCACTCGAACCCCGACGAGGCCCCGAGCAGGCCCAGGACGGCGACGAGCAGCGAGTACGGCGCGTGCAGGACGAGGTGCGCGGGGTAGCCCCAGAGCAGGCGCGTCTGCCCGAAGCGCCGCGTCGCCGGCACCAGAACCGCGAGGTCGCCGGCCGCCTTGAGCGCGACCGCGGCGGCGAGGTACGGCGCGAGCGCGGGCACGAACGGGAGCGCGACGGCCGCCACGACGAGCGCGATGAAGAAGGCCCCGATGCCGAGCAGCATCGCCTGGAGGCGCGGCGGGTAGAGCGCGCCCTTGGACGCCCACCGCCGCCGCTGGTGCACGAACGCGCGCAGCGTGTGCACGGGCAGCGTCTCGACGACGGCGGCGCCGTCGGGGCAGAAGCGCACGTCGAGCGGCGTCTGGTAGGCCACCTTCTGCATCAGCAACTCGTCGTCCCCGGACGTCACGTGGTCCACGCCCGAGAAGCCGCCGAGGGCCGCGAACGTTTCGCGGCGGTACGCGACCGAGGCGCCGTTGGCGAGCGTCGGCCGCCCGAGGCCGATGCTGCCGGCGCCGCAGGCCATCAGGCCGAAAAAGTCGAGCGCCTGCACGCGCACGAAGAGGCTCGGGCGGCGCCCGAGCGTGTACGCGACGGGGGCGGAGACGAACGCCGTCTCGGGGCCGTCGAAGGCGCTCGCGAGCGCGCGCGCCCAGCCCGGCGGGACCGTGCAGTCGGCGTCGGTCGTGAGGATCAACTCGCCCGTGGCCTGGGCAACGGCCTTCTCGATCGCGGCCTTTTTGTGCGCCCGCTCACGGCGGCGGTTCTCGGGGATCCGAATCAGCATCAGCCGGGCCGGCGGCTCGTCAGCCTCGTCGGGCGCATCGTCGTCGGGCTCGGTGCGCGCAACGCCCGGCGCGGCGAGGAACGCCGCGCGCATCCGGTCCATCACGACGTCCGCCGTGGCGTCGGTCGAGTCGTCGTCGACGACGATGACGTTCAGCAGGCCCGCGGGGTAGTCCTGCGCGAGGACCGAATCGAGGCACGCGCCGAGCGTCGCCTCCTCGTTGCGGGCCGGCACGACGACCGTGACCGTCGGCAGGCGCGCGTCGGGCACGGGTGCCCGCGCGTCGGCCTCGCGGAAGACGCGCTGCAGGCCGACGGCCCACCCGCCGAGGCGTGCCGCGTAGGCCGCGCCGAGCGCGACGAGGATCCAGCCCGCGGTCACGCGGCACTCCTGGCCATGTCGCCGACCGTGGCCTCGGGGGCCGTCGCGCGCGCCGACTCCGTCCGAGCCGATGCCATTCGGGCCGCGGCGCGAGACGCCGGGCGCAGGCGTGCCAGCAGCGGGATTCCGGCCGCGGCCGGCAGAACGAGGTTGATCACGAACACGGCGAGCGACGCGTTGAGGGCAGCAGCAGCAGGCACGCCCGCCCCGGCGAGTACGAACACGGCGACGCCCTCGCGCACGCCGAGGTCGCCGAGCGTGACCTGCGGCACGGCGCTCTTGAGCAGGTACACGACCGCCACGCCGGCCGCGACGGGCACCCACGCCGCCTCGGGCGCGAACGCGCGGACGAGGAGCACGAACTGGGTCGAGAAGACGACGTAGCGCAGCGCCGACAGCGCGACGAGGACCGCCGCCTCGCGGCGCGGGATGCGCTCGAATGCGCCGACGGCCCGGCGCACGGCTGCGACCGGCACGACGCGTGCGAGCACCCGGCCGGTCACCGCCGGCGACGCGATGGCCGCCCCGAGGCCGATCGCAGCCACGACGGCCCACATGGCGACGCCGGTCCAGACGGCGTCGGGCGCCGCGCCCGCGACGGGGTTCACGGCGAGCGCGAGCGCGCCGCCGACGAGGCAGCACCACAGCGTCGCCATGCGCTCGCCGAGCGTGAGCGCGGCCGAGGCACCCTTCGGCACGCCCGGCAAGAGGGCCGCTCGCCCGACCATATCGCCCACGCGCGCGGGCGTCAGCAGACCCAGCGGGTACGATCCGACGACGGCCGCGACGGCGTCGCGCATCCGCACGCCCGGCGCGACGCGCTGCACGAGGCGGCCCCACCGCACGGCGTCGAGCGCCACGTTGAGCGGCATGAGTGCGAGTGCGGCCGCGAGCCACCGCCCGTCGACCGCGGCCCACGCCGCGCGCACGTCGGTGGGGTGCGCCAGCCGCACGAGCCCGGCCACGGCGAGGGCCGCCAGCGCGGCCTTTCCGGCGAACAGCCAGCGCGGGGAAACGGTCGGTCGCACAGGGTGGGGGACAGGCGTGCCCGAAGGTAGGCGGGCGCGCCGCGCGTGTGTGGGAAGCGGCCGAAAAGACGCCGCGGTTCGGGATTCGGCCGAGGCGCCGCGTCTGAGCCGCGGCCTCGGGTCCGCGGCGGGTTCGCGCCGAGTCGGCGCCGAGGAGACGGCCATGGCGCGTCTCTACCGAGTTGCGGGACGGTGGATGTCAACCCTCTCGCGACCCCCGGGCCCCGCCTCCGGTACTTTCCCCGACCCTGCGCCCCGCCCGATGCCGCCCGCCCTCGTCGTCCCGTTCACCAAGATGTCCGGCGCCGGCAACGACTTCGTCGTGCTGGACAACCGCTTTCTGCGCTTCTCCGACGCCGAACTCGCCGCGCTCGCCGCGCGCGTCTGCCCGCGCCGCGTCGGCGTCGGGGCCGACGGCCTGCTCGCGCTCGACGACCCGGAGGGGGGCAGCGGCGCCGACTTCCGGATGCGTTACCGCAACGCCGACGGCTCGCTCGCGACGATGTGCGGGAACGGCGCGCGCTGCCTCGCGCGCTTCGCCGCCCGCGCCGGCCTCGGCCGCGAGGTGGACGGCGGCGTCGCCCTCGTGTTCGACACCGACGGCGGGCGCTACACGGCTGTCGCCGCCGGCGGAAGGGCCGCCTCGGGCCCGGTCTGCCTCGACGTGCCCGCGCCGCGCGCCTTCGCCCCGGTCGTGGACATTCCGGGCGTTCTCCCGGCCGACGCGCACGCCGACCCGCTCGTCCGCATCTGGACCGGGACCGAGCACGTCGTCGCCTTCGTGTCCTCCGCCGCAGCGGTCGACCTCGCCGAGGCAGGCCCGCGGATCCGCCACGACGCGGCCTTCGCGCCGGCCGGGACGAACGTCAACGTCGCCGAGGTGACGGCGCGTGGCGAGGGAGAGGGTGACGCCAGAATGGTCGTCCGCACGTTCGAGAAGGGCGTCGAGGGCGAGACACTGGCCTGCGGGACGGGCGCGCTCGCGGCGGCCCTTGCAGCCTACCGCACGGGCCGCGTCGCCGTGCCGCGCGTGCGCGTCGCGATGCCCGGCGGCGTGCTCCGCGTGACGTTCGCCGCCGACGGCGCCTCAGGTCTGACGCTCGACGGACCGGCTGAGACGGTCTACGAGGGAACACTCGAAGCCTGAGCCGGGGAGCCCGGGCGGGCCGCCCTGCTTCGAACTTCCAGCGCCCCTGCCCCGGGCTATCCATCGACCATCGCCCGGAAGCGCACGGCGTCCTCCAGCATGTGGACGTTGTTGAAGAACACGTACGAGGTGGCCGACTCGGGCAGCATCGCCGCCAACTCCTCCAACTCCGCGTCCTCGTACTGGTAGCGCCAGCCGCCGCGTCCGTGGAGGCGGTAGTAGCACCGCCCGGGCGTGAGCGTCTCGTCGGTAAACGGGTCGACGACGTGCCAGAGGTCCAACTCCTCGCACAGGTCCTCGACGAGGTCGCGGGGCCACCCGCCCCGCGGCTCCCACGCGAACTCGAGCCCGTCGCGCGCCCGGCCCGCGATGAAGGACCGGAAGTCGGAGACGTGCTTCTCGGTCGGGAGAAAGCTTGGCGGGCACTGGAACAGCACGATGCCGGCGCCGAGTGCCCGGGCGCTCGCGGCTGTCTCGTTCCACGCCGCCTCGACCGTCTCGGTCGGGCGGAACGCGCCGCCCTCAGCCCGCTCGGCCTCCGAGACCCCGCGGCGGAGGCGCCGGTAGGTCGGACTCGACGCCGTGTGGGTGATAAGCTGCCACGCCTTGACGGCGAACACGAAGCCGGGCGGGGCCTCCTCGCGCCACCCGGCGAGCGTCTTCGGGCGCGGCGGCTGGTAGAAAGTCTGCTGGACCTCGACGGCCGCGAGCCGCTCGAAGTAGGTGCGGCGTGCACTGCTGAAGCCGCAGCAGCCGACCACGACCCGCGGGGGGAGGGCGTCACGGGTCGGCACGGCGGGCGGGGTCTGGTTGCGCGTCGGGAGGGTACGCCGCGAGCGGTTGCGGGGATCGGGCAGGCCGTCGCTCTGCCGAGAGGCCCACGCGGGTTCAGCCGGCCGAGGCGCTGCTCACCCAGGCGGTCCACCACAGGTCCCGGAGCATCTCGGCCCCGGCGGACAGCCGCTCGACTGCGAACGCTTCGTGGTCCGGGCCCGCTGTGTCCCGCCCGAACGGCTCCGCGCGGTCGAGCGCGTACAGCGTTTCGACGAACGTGTGGGTGTGGTCGATGTACGACCAGATGGCCACGCGCAGGTCCCCGAGGTCGCGTGCGGGCGCGTCCGTTGCATGCTCGACCTCTGCCAGGTCGATGTGTGAGGCGACATACTGGCCCTCGAACCGGCCGTGGAAGCCCCGCTCCGTCGTAAAGCCCAGCGGATTCTCGCCGACCCAGCCGTCGTGGTGGACCGACGTGTGGTGGGGGTTCGAGCCGTCGGCGACGTAGTGGCCGAGGACGCCCGCGTCGTTGATGATGCGGGCCTCGATCCACGCCCGCTCTGCGGGATCCGTCGCGGCCCGCCACTGGCGAAAGCCCACGCGGAGCCGCTGGGCGAGTTCGAGCGTGCGGTACGGGAGGAGCCCGACGCGTGATGTGGCGAGCCCGGCCGCGCGGAGGGAATCCGCGTATGCGAGCCGGTCGCGGGCGAGCAGCGCGCCGGCGGGGAGCAGCTCCATATCGATGTAGTGTTCCGGCGCACCCGCGGCCTCCAGGGCGGGATCGAGCGCCCGCTCGTCCCGCGCCCGCCACCGGTCCGGGTCCGGGTTGAGGTAGGCGAGCTGGGCCGCGGCGGCCCGGAAGAACGCGGGCATGCTGTCCGGGAGGGCGTCGGCCGCCGCCTGTCCGATGAGGCGGTGACCGGCCTCGCCCCACCGCGAGCCGGCGTGTGCTGGGGGCGAGACGACCCGTGGCGGGCCCGGACCGCCGGAGACCCCGCCTGCCGAACCCGAGAACGGCATGACCGCGAGGACGATCGCGAACTGGAAACGCATGGCGGAGGTGTGAACGGCAAACAAGCTACCCTGCCTCACCGAGCCACAGCGCCTGACTCGGACCCTGCCCCTGCGGCTCCATTCCGTCGACGCTCGGGGCGCTCCCGCTGGCATGGAGTGAGTGCCTGCGGGCCCGCTGTGCCCGGACAGGTCCCATCCCGTTCGTACCTATGCCTTCCCACCAGACGCCGCGCATGCCCCACTCGACCCCTACGATTGCTCTCGCCGGCGCTGGCGGCGACCTCGGCGGCCGGATCGCTGCTGCACTCGTTGCGCGCGGCGCCTCGGTCCGCGCGCTCGTCCGTCCGGGACTCGGCCGCGCCGAGCAGGCGCGGATCGAGTCGCTCGGCGCGACGCTCACCCCCGCCGACCCCGGCGATGCCGATGCGATGGCGGCTGCGTGTGCCCGCGCCGCGTGCGTCGTCTCGGCGCTGAACGGCCTCCGCGACGTCATCGTCGACCGCCAGACCGTGCTGCTCGACGCCGCCGTGAAGGCCGGCGTCCCGCGCTTCATCCCGTCCGACTACTCGGCGGACTTTACGCGGACGCGGCCCGGCGATAACCGGAATTTCGACCTGCGGCGCGAGTTCAAGGCGCGCGTGGATCGGGCGCAGATCCAGTCGACGTCGGTCCTCAACGGCGCGTTTATGGACATGCTCGGTGCCGAGATGCCAGTGGTCCAGCCGCGCATCCACCGCGTGCTCTACTGGGGCAGCGCCGATCAGCCGCTCGACTTCACGACCAAGGACGATGTCGCGGCCTACGTCGCGGCCGTCGCCCTAGACCACACGACGCCGCGCCTGCTTCGCATTGCCGGCGAGACGATCAGCGCGCGCGGCCTCGCGGCCGTGATGACGGCCGTCACCGGTGAGCCGTACCGCTCACAGTGGGTCGGCAGCCTGGGCATGCTCAGCGCGATGATCGGACTCGCGCGGCGGGTCGCGCCGCAGCCGGACGAGCCGTTCCCGGCGTGGCAGGGCATGCAGTACATGCGGGACATGTTCAGCGGCCGCGGCACGCTGCATCCGCTCGACACCGATCGCTATCCCGAGATTCACTGGACGTCGGTTGCGGCGATGCTCGCCGCGCGCCGCGTCGGGGCCTGAGACTCAGGCCGGGCGGGTCGTGCGGGCAGCCACGCGAGCGGCGGCAACCCGGGCCGCTGCGACCTGCGCGTCCTGAGCGTCCTGAGCGGGATCATACGGCGCCGTGACGATCACAACCTCGGGAAGCGAGTACTCCGGAAGCGCCTGGATGGCTTCGGTCGTGGACCCCGTGCCGGAGACCGTGAAGGCCTCGGCGATGCGGGCCGCCGTGAACGCCGGGGCGGCGAGGACGAGCAGAAGGAGAGCGGCGCTCGAGAATGAAAAGCGAGTAGACATGACAACGAGTGAGGGTGGCGAAAAGCAACGATCGGCCAGTCCACATCAGACTGTTCGGCCGTATGCTCACACGACGGGGCCACCGTTCGGGGAGTTACATGAAGGATCAGTCAACTCAGCCGATTCTCTGTTTCTGCTCATCTTGAGCTACCGATGGTCATGGGTGGAGGCCGCCATCGCGCGAGGGCCGCGAGGCGCACAGACGTGAGACGTCTCCCATGCTGAAGGCGCAGGAGAGTAGGGCTCACCTGCCACGACCACTCCCGTCGCTACCGGTGAATCTCCTCAACTCCCGCGGCTCTACACGATTTCTGGCAGTGGCTGCTGGACCGTTTGCCGGACTTCAGTGAGCGGTCCCGGAGAGCTTTGGACGTCGCTTCGCCGAGACGCCTTGCCGTGACGCCTTGCCGTCCCCGCCCCGCTTGTTTCGCTGCACGCTCTCGCATGAGCCACCGGGGAGGTGGGTGAGAGGCCAGAACCAGCATGTTGCTAGAGTACCGCACCTCAACCTCATAAAAGGTCCTGAGGGCGTTTTAGGGCCGGTTCTGCTCCGAACGAGGTGCCCGGATGCAGCGAATTGTAATCCAGTGGTAAGGCGATCATCTCGTCAACGGCCCGAGTGATCAAACCAAATGAGATAAGAAATCAAACGTGTAAGAGGGCGATGTTTTCATCACGTCGGGGTTTCCTTTCTTCAGCGTGGCGATGAGTGGCGGCACGGGCGCGACGGTGAGAGTCGGCAATCGCCGGGCGTGCGGGCAGGTGAACTCAGGACCCTGAACGCGCCCGCCCGAGCGAGGCCATGTCGATCACGAACCGGTACTTCACGTTCGACCGCTCCATCCGCTCGTACGCGTCGTTGATATCCTGAATGGCGATCGTCTCGCACTCCGGGAGAACCCCGTGCTCGGCGCAGAAATCGAGCATCTCCTGGGTCTCGGCGACCCCACCGATCGGCGAGCCGCTGACCCGGCGCCGTCCGCCGAGGAGCAGGCCGGTGTGGAAGGACGGCAGTTGGTCGATCGCGCCCACGATGACGAGGGTCCCGTCGATGTCCAGCAGTGGCAAGTACGGCTGGAGTTCGTGGGCGACCGGGATCGTGTCGATGATCAGGTCGAACGAGGAGGCCGCCGCCTTCATCGCCTCCCTGTCGCCGGACAGCAGGACCCGGTGAGCCCCGAGTGCCAGGGCGTCCTCCCGCTTGGACGGGGAGCCGGTGATGACCGTGACATCGCAGCCCATTGCCGCGCTCAGCTTCACGGCCATGTGGCCCAGCCCGCCAAGCCCCGCGACGGCGAGCCGCGTCCCGGGGCCGGCGTTCCACTTCCGCAGGGGCGAATACGTGGTGATGCCGGCGCACAGCAGCGGCGCCGTGCGCTCGGGGTCCAGGCCGTCCGGGACCCGGAGGACGAACGCCTCGCGGACCACGATGTGGTCCGAATATCCCCCGTAGGTCACCTCGCCGGTGACCCGGTCCCGCCCGTTGTAGGTCCCCGTCGCCGTGTTGCGGCAGAGCTGTTCCTCGCCCTTGAGGCACTGGTCGCAGGCCATGCAGCTGTCCACGAGGCACCCCACGGCCGCGAGGTCGCCCTCCTTGAACGTCCGGACCGCGTCGCCGACGGCGGAGACCCTGCCGACGATCTCGTGGCCCGGGCAGCAGGGGTAGACCGTCCCCTTCCAGTCGTTGCGGGCCTGGTGCAGGTCCGAATGACAGACGCCGCAGTAGAGGATATCAATCCTCACGTCGTCCGGGCGGAGGGTCCGGCGGTCGAAGTAGAACGGCCCCAGCGGGGTGGTGGGGTCGGTGGCGGCATAGCCGATGGCGTCTGACATGGTCGTCTGTTCAGGTTTGGATGGTGGGCGGAACGTCGCGGCGATGATGCGACGCGACGCTCGCGGAGAGTCGAGGCCAGATGAGCCGGGTAACGACACCGAGGGCGACGGCGGGGACCGTACGCTTGGCGACGGCAGCAGCAGATGGGGCCCGGGGACTGAGCGGGTGAGTACAGGAAGCCCCGCTCGGCGATGTGCTGGGGGCTAATGTCCCTGTACGCGGCGGGAACATGACGGCGATTGCACCTTCAGCCGAGCCGCGCTGCCTCGATGACGGCGACGTCGATCTTCCGCATCGTCATCATCGCCTCGAACGCGCGCTTGGCCGCGGCGGGATCAGAATCTGCGATCGCCTGCGTCAGCGCGACCGGCGTGATCTGCCACGACAGCCCCCATTTGTCCCTG
>DASWMO010000124.1:0-2583 GCA_036399715.1 Rubricoccaceae bacterium | reverse complement strand
CTTCGTCTCCAACGTCTCGCACGAGCTGCGGACGCCGCTCGCCATGATCCGGCTCTACGCCGAGACGCTCGCCGAGGGCCGCGTCGCCCCGGCGCGCCGGCAGCACTACGTCGAGACCATCGTCTCGGAGAGCGAGCGCCTGAGCCGGCTCGTGGACAACGTGCTCGCGTTCGGGCGCGCCGAGCGCGGCGAGGCCACGGCCGCCCACGTACGGCTCGACGTCGGCGCGCTCGCGGCCGGCGTCGCCGAGCGCTACCGACCCGTCCTCGACCGCGCCGGCGCGGCCCTCAGCATCACCGTCGCTCCGGACCTCCCGCCCGTCTCTGCCGACGCCGACGCGCTCGCCGAGGCGCTCGTGAACCTGCTCGACAACGCCGCCCGCTACGGCGGGGGCACGCCCGTCGGCCTGAGCGTCCGCGCCGACGGCCGCCGCGTGGTGGTCGAGGTCGCGGACGAGGGCCTGGGCCTGCTCCCCGCCGACCGCGAGCGCGTCTTCGAGCCGTTCGTCCGCGTGCAGGCACCCTCATCGGACGGCCTCGCGCACACCGCCAAAGGGACGGGCCTCGGGCTCGCCCTCGTGCGCCGCATCGCCGAGGCGCACGGCGGGACCGTCTCGGCGCATGGTCGGCGGGGCGGCGGGGCCCTCTTCCGCCTCACACTTCCTGCCGCGCCCTGACGCCGCCACCAGACGCGGGCCACCTCGGCCCGCCTCCTCCCATCCCATGCCCGCACCGCCGCACATTCTCATCGTCGAAGACGAGCGCCCGATTCGCGAAGGCCTCCGCGACAACCTCGAGTTCGACGGCTACACCGTCGACGAGGCCGAGGACGGCGACGACGGCCTCGCCCGGATGCTCGCCGGGCCGGGCTCGGGCGCGCCCTATCGCCTCGTCCTGCTCGACGTGATGATGCCCGGGCGGTCCGGCTTCGAGGTTCTCCGCGCCGCCCGCGCGGCCGGCGTCGCCACGCCCGTGATCCTGCTGACGGCCAAGGGCGAGGAGATCGACACCGTCCGCGGCCTCGAGTTCGGGGCCGACGACTACGTCACCAAGCCGTTCGCGCTGCGCGAGCTCATGGCGCGCGTCCGCGCCGTGCTGCGCCGCACCGACGCCGCGCCCGCGCCGCCCGCCGCGACGGTCATCGGCCGCCTCACGGTCGACTTCGCGGCCTACACGGCTACGTGCGACGGCGCGCCCGTCGCGATGACGCACCTCGAGATCGAGGTGCTGCGCTACCTCGTCGCTCACGCCCACGCCGTCGTCCCCCGCGACGCGCTCCTGACCGACGTCTGGGGCTACGACGCGCAGCCGACGACGCGGACGGTCGACAACTTCGTCCTCAAGCTGCGCCAGAAGATCGAGCCCGACCCGGCGCGCCCGCGGCACCTGCTCACCGTCCACGGCGTGGGCTACAAATGCATCCCCTGACCGATCGCCGAGCGACTGCGCGGCGCGTGCTCCTCGCCGCGCTCGCCGTCGCCGCCGGCTGGGCCGGCATCCGCGCCGTCGGCGGCGCGCTAGACGTGGCGCCTCCCGACGCGACGCCTGGCGCGTCGCCCGAGGCGGCGCTGCACGGCGCCACGTTCGTGACCGTCGTCGACCTCGCCGGCGTGTGGCAGCTCCGCCTCGGCGACGACCTCGCGTGGGCCGCCTCGCCCGGCGACCCCGCGATGTGGCAGCGCGTGCCGGTGCCGGGCGCGTGGGAGGACGCGGGCCTGTGGGGCTACGACGGCTTCGCGTGGCTGCGGCGCACGTTCACGCTCCCGCCCGGTGCCGGCGACGGCCGCCCGCTCGTGCTGCGCCTCGGCCGCGTCGACGACGCCAACGAGGTCTTCCTCAATGGGCAGCGCATCGGCGCGACGGGCGTCATGCCGCCGGCCTACGAGACGGCCTACTACGCCGAGTGCGCCTACTACCTGCCCGCGCGGGCGCTCCGGCCCGGGGTCAACACGCTCGCCGTGCGCGTCTACGACGGCGAGCTCTCGGGCGGGATCGTCGCCGGGCCGGTCGACATCGCCGTCGCCGCCGCGGGCACGGCCCCGGCGACGTCGCTCGTGGCCGACCTCGCCGGCCGCTGGCGCGCGCGCGACGGCGACCGTCCGGCGTGGCGCGAGGCGGCCTTCGACGACGCCACGTGGGCCGAGATCACCGTCCCCGAGCGGTGGGAATCGCAGGGCTACCCGGACCTCGGCGGCTTCGTGTGGATGCGCCGGACGGTCCGGCTCACGTCCGTGCAGGCCGCGCAGCCGCTCGTGTTCGTCGCCGGGGCCATCGACGACCTCGACGAGGTGTTCGTCAACGGGGCGCGCATCGGCGGGACGGGCCTGCCGGGCCGCGTCGAAAACGGCCTGCCCGTCGTCGCAGGCGACGAGTGGCAGCAGCCGCGCGCTTACGCGGTCCCGCCAGGCGTGCTGCGGCCGGGGCGCAACGTCGTCGCCGTGCGCGTCTACGACGGCCTCGTCGACGGTGGCATCGTGCAGGGGCCGGTCGGGCTGGCGACGCCGGCCGCGGCGCGGGCGTTCGTGCGCGCCCTCGGCGGCCCGACGTTCGACGGCCGCGTCCTGGGTCGTGCCAGCCCGTGAGC
>DASWMO010000123.1:0-3951 GCA_036399715.1 Rubricoccaceae bacterium | reverse complement strand
CGAAGCCGGCGGCGGCCTGCTCTCGCCAGCCGAAGATCTCCCCGAAGGCGGGGTTGGTGACGAAGCGGTCGGTGCGCATGTCCCAGTCCCAGACGGCGTCGTTCGTCGCGTGGCTGACGAGACGAAGCCGCTCCTCGCTCTTGCGCAGCGTCGCCTCGGCGGCCTTCCGCGCCGTGATGTCGCGGAAGGTCGAGAGGTGGAGGCCCGGCAGGACATTGAACGTCGCCCGCTGCTCCACGTTGACGGCTGTCCCGTCCTTGCGGTAGAGCACCAACTCCCTGCTATCCGTGCCGTTCGATTGGATGGCTGCCCAGCGTTCGGAGAAGTCCAGATCTTGCGAAACGGACAGGACGTCCGGTACGCCAATCTCCAGGAACTCCTCGCGCGAATACCCCAGCAGCGCGGCCGCCGCCGGGTTCGCGTCCACGTACCGGCCCTCATCGTCGGCGAGCACGATGGCGTCGAGCGAGCCCTCGAAGATTGCCTTGAGCCGCATCTGGTTCTGAGACAGGCGCTCCTGCGAGTCCCGCAGGTCCGTGATCGACTGGTGTGAGAGAACGGCCCCGAGCCCGCCGCCGAGCGGCGTCACGCATAGGGTATACCACGCGCGGTCCGTCGGCGAGTGGCACGGGTACTCCATCGAGAACTCGGTCTGCGCGCCGGACAGCACGGCTGTGATTCCGGCGAGCGCCGCCGCGGCCGTGGCGGCGCCACGGCCGGCGGCGCGGCTGCACACGTCGAGGTAGTCCGTGCCAACGTCGAGCCCGGCGAGCCCTTCTAGGCCCCGTGCCGCGCCTGCGCTCTGCCACGCCGCGTTCGTCTTGACGATGACGCCGTCGGGGCCGAGCACGCAGATAAGCTGCGAGAGCGAGGCGAGCACGGCGTGGCTGAGCGCCTCGGACTCGCGGCGTGCGCGGAGCGCGGCCTCCTTCTCGGTCCGATGCCGCTGCTCGCGGAGCGCGTTCTCGATCGCAGGCCCGAGCCGCTGCAGGCGATCCTTCCAGATGTAGTCGGCCGCGCCGCTCTTGATCGACTCGACGGCCGCGTCCTCGGTGATGGTCCCGCTGACGATGATGAACGGAACCTGAGGGCAACGATCCCGGACGAGCCGGAGGGCCTCGCACGAGTCGAAGCCGGGCATCGAGTGGTCCGCGAGGACGACGTCGAAGTCGTGGTCGAGCTGTTCGAGAAAGTCCTCCCGGGTGTAGACACAGACGACCTGCGCGCCGAAGCCCTGGCGATCGAGGTACCGCCGGACGACGGCACCGTCCGCCGGGCTGTCTTCGAGGTGAAGCACCCGGAGCGGCCGCCGCTTGGGGCGGGCGAGCAGGGTCGAGGGAAACGCGGGGCGGGCAGTGGTCATCGAGGAGAGGGCTGCGGGCAGAGGAGTGCGCGGCCCACCCCTTGTTGCGACAAGCATGATTCTCCTCAGTATCGGGGCTGTGCGCCCGCGGTGTATGGGTATGCCTACCCATCCTGCTCCGATTCCCTGGTTCGAGGTAGGGATTTCCCTAGAGCCACCAATGTGCAGAGAAAGCTGTCCGATGGCCTGGAGTGAGCAGGATCGGTCCTTCGAGACATGGAGGGGACCCGCCCACACCGGGACGACGCTGCATGGGTGGTCATCTCGGCGTCTGCGCACCGGGAGCACACCCAGTGCGAGCCTCAACAGGGGGAGCGCCCGGCCGCGAATCAGCAGCCGGGCGAGACGTGCGGACCGGAGCCAGGGCGGGCTGCCTCGATCTGGATCAGGTCCAAGACCATGTTCATCGTGCTCTGAAGCTGGCGCCGGCTCCGCTCAATGGCGGCGGCATACCCTCGTGCCTGTACGAGCATCCGCTCGACCTCTCTCCGTGCGGAGTCGTCGAGCACATCCTCTGCCACCCGCCGCGGGCGCGGGCGGCCGTCGTTGAGGGTGGAACCGCGGCGTGACGCGTCGTCCCACGTTTCGTCGACCCGGGCGAGCGTCTGGAGCGCCACCTCCACGCTCTTGGTGACGGCAGGGTCCTGCTGCGATGTCGGGGCGGCCGGGTTCACCAGGCCTGAGCAGCCAGACCCGGGCGCCCTGCCTCGACCCTGAACCACAAACGCACTCGGGTCCACTCGGAGCGCACTCCACCGGGCCAGGGTGTCCGGCGTCAGCGTGCCGAGGTAAGTCGGGTGATGCAACGTGGAATCAGAGTGCATGGGAGGCCTCGCGAGGAGCGGATGGAGTTTTGCGGCCCGGGTGGGGACCGCGTCCATCCTCAATATCGCGGCCCAGGCGCTGCGCCAAATGCGTAGACCTACGCACCATACCCGATCGCCCCTACGCATTCTCGGTCGATTCCTGAGTTGTGACTAAGAGTTTTCCTTAGGAAGAACCCTCGTTCTCAGGCTGGCCGAGCCGGTCCATGCTGGGGGCGTCAGGGATGTCGAGGTCGCCTGGGATCAGGCCGTGCGCGACAGCAAACCGGACGAGGTCGTGCGCACTCCGCAGCCCGAGCTTCCGCATCGCGCTTGCCCGGTGCTTCTCGGCCGTTCGCGGACTGATAAAGAGACACTCCCCGATCTGGGCGTTCGTCGCTCCCTCGGCCGCGTACTGGAGTGCCTGCTGTTCCCGCTCGCTCAGGTCTGTGAGCGGAGACGCTGAGAGTCCAGGCCCATGCGCGAGCAGGTCCATCGAGCGTTCGGACAGCCCGGAACAGAGAAACCGACGCCCTGCCGCCGCCCGACGGACGGCCAGAAAAAGCTCCTCCGCCTTCGCACTCTTGATGACGTAGCCCAGCGCGCCACTTCGGAGGGCCTCGGTCACATACGCATCGTTGGCATGCATCGAGAGCACGACGGCGCCGGTATCTGGCCAGGAACGGACGACCTCGCGCGTCACGCCGAGCCCGCTCATCCCCGGGAGCATGAGGTCCACGATGAGCACGTTGGGCCGGTGGCGTTCCACGAGCGCCAGTGCCTCGAGGCCATCGGACGTCTCCGCGACCACCTTGAGGTCGGACTCACTCTCGAGGAGCTGCCGCAGGGCTGCTCGCACGAGGTGGTGGTCGTCGGCAAGGACAAGCGTGATCGTCACGGGGACGCAGGCTGGGGAGTGAGCGGGAGGTGCGCACGAATAACCGTGCCACCGCTGGGCTGCGCCTCGAGGATGAAGCGGCCCCCGAGGAGCGCCGTCCGCTCTGCCATTCCAGAGAGACCAGTCGTCGCGTGGACCAGAGACGGGTCGAAGCCCGTGCCTTCGTCGGCGATGGTGAGCTCCAGCATGAGGTGGTCTTCGTCCAGCCCGAGGGTCACGTCCGACTCCGTTACGCCGGCATGCCGGGCGACGTTGGTGAGCGCCTCCTGGACGATCCGAAACGCGGCCGTCGCGACCTCTGGTGCGAGGACGGGGGGGCGTTCCGGGGCCGTGAACCGGACCGTGAGTCCCATGTGTCGCTCGGTCCGCTCGAACAACCAGACGAGCGCGGGGACGAGACCGAAGTCGTCGAGCATCGAGGGCCGGAGGTCGAGCGAGAGGTTTCGCACCTGGTCCTGAAGCCCCCGCACCATCTCGCGCGCTCCGGTGAGAAGCCCGTCGGGCATCGTCGGCGCCCGGTCGATGTGTTCGAGCGTGAACTTGAGCGCGGTGAGCACCTGCCCGATCTCGTCGTGGAGCTCGAGGGCCAGCGCGCGCCGCTCCTGTTCTTGCACGTCGACGAGGCGCTGAGTGAGCGCCCGGAGCGCCTCGGCAGATTCCCGCTGGCGATTCTCCGCCGCGACCCGGTCCGTGACGTCGATGATGATGCCGACGTAGTTGAGGAGACGGCCGTCCTCGGCTTCCACCGGGGCCACGTGCAACTCGTTGCAGAACGGGGTCCCATCCTTCCGGTAGTTCTGGAGGATGACGGATGCCGCGCGGTGCGCATCGAGTGCCGGGCGCAACTCGTCGAGCCCCGTCTGATCGCGGTCGTCCCCCTGGAGGAA
>DASWMO010000122.1:0-1757 GCA_036399715.1 Rubricoccaceae bacterium | reverse complement strand
CTACGGACGTGCAGGGGCGGCGTTTAGGGCGTCGGCGGCGGCGCGAAGATCGTCGTCCCGGTCGCGTCGACGCCGACCGGGGTGACGACGGTCGGGCCGGACTCGAAGAACGCGGCGTAGCTGAAGACGAGGATGAACGCGAGCACGCCGACGACGAGCGCACTCAGGAAGGCCGTGTACGCCCCACGCAGCAGCTTGTACTTGCGCTCCAGAACCGCCCCGACGCCGTAGATGTCGGTGATCATGAGTTCGTAGAGCGCGACCGAGTCGTTCATGCGCTCCTTCATCGCCGTCTGGTAGTCGGCCTCGGACAGGCTGGCGAAGTTGCCAAAAAAGAGAATGTTGGACTGATTGCGGCGGATCTCGTCCAGAGTCTGATGGCTCGTGTGGACCCGCGGGCGCGCCGAGAGGACCGAGAAGACGAGTGAGATCACGCAGCCGATGAGGAAGATCGACGTCGGGGCGAGCAGCCACGGATTGGCGTCGACCTTGGGCGCAATGGACGCGATTAGGATCGAGACCATGAGGCCATTGATCGAGATCATGATGTTGGCCTTAGAGTCGGCGAGCGACGTCAGGTCCATGTTGACGCGGTAGCTCGTCCGGAAGAGCGTCTCGACGCCGCGGCGCGAGCCCATCGCGCGGAAGAGCGCGTCGGGGTCGTTGGGGTCGATCTCGGGCTCGGCCTCCTTCACCTTCTTGTCCTTCTTCTTTTTCTTCTTGACCTCGTCGATGGCGACGGCGAGCGCTTCGATGGCGGGCATCGGCGCGGACGGATCGTCAAGCGCCGCTTCTCCCGAGGCGGTCGTGACCGGCGGCGGGTCGAGGACGAGAATCGGGTCGGTCGTGGGCGTGTCCGCCATGAGATCGGGGGTCGTGGGGACGGCTAGAACGAGAATCCGGTGCCGAAGGTGACGAGCGTGCTCTCAGACGAGCGGCCGACGGTCAGCGTGAGGATCGCGCGGTCGAGGGCGTTGAACGAGAGCCCGCCGCCGTAGCCGAAGTGGAGGTTTGAGCCCGCGTCGGGGTCGACCTGCTCCGGACCGCACGAGACGATTCCGCAGATCGTCACAGTCTGATCGTCGGACCAGACGCGACCGGCGTCGCCGAAGGCGAGCACGCCGACGGTGAGCGGGAGCGCGTACGTATCGAGGCGGAACAGCTTGGCCCGCACCTCGGCACCGGCGTAGGCGGCCGTGCGGCCGGCGAAGCGCTCGCGGCGGTAGCCGCGCAGCGAGCCGTCGCCGCCGACGACGGCGGCGTCGAAGAACGGGAAGTCGCCGAAGCGGTGGTCCGCTCCGGCCCGCAGCGCGAGCGTGAGCTGCGGCGCGTAGTTGATCGGGAAGAACGCCTGCGCTTCGCCGCCGACTGTCCCGTAGTTAGACGCGGCGCCGGTCACCCCGACGCGGTAGGCGCCGCTCGCCATGAGGCGGAAGCCCTGGACGGGGTTCGGGCCGCCGTAGGCCGTCGCGAGCATCACGCGGCCGAAGGCGCCGGCGTGCACCTGCGGGCTGAACACGTCCGTCTCCGTGAGCGCGAGCACGTCGACGGGCGAGACGACGCCCGAGTCGCCGCGGGCAACGTCGGCGTAGCGGACGGTCGGGCCGGCGACGAAGCGGAGGTTCTGACCGAGCGGCCCGCCGAAGCCGGCATCGATCTGGACGCGCGCGAGGTCGACGCGCTCGCGGCGGTCGTCGATCTCCGGCGTGTCGTTGCCGAGGCCGTAGAAGTTGCGGACGTAGCGCGGCGTCGAGGCG
>DASWMO010000121.1:0-5687 GCA_036399715.1 Rubricoccaceae bacterium | reverse complement strand
GCGTAGCCGAGGATGGCCGTCAGCGGCGTCCGGAGCTCGTGGCTGAGGTTGGTGAAGATGGTCCCCTTGAAGCGGTCGGCGGCCTCGGCGGCAGCGCGGGCGTGCTCGGCCTCGCGCCGCGCGGCCTCGGCCGTCTCCATCGCCTCGACGAGGCCGTTCTCGTAGAGCCGCCGGTCGTGGACGTCGCGGGCGACGGCGACGTGGGCCGTCCCGTCGGACGTGTCGAGGCGCCGCGTGGCGATCTCGTATGGCACGACGCGGCCGTCGGTGCAGCGGAGGTCCAGCACGTGCGTCGCGCCGCCGGTCCGAGCGGCCTCGGCAAGGTGCCGTTCGACAGCAGCCGGGTCGTCGGCGACGGCGGCGAGCAGGAGCGGTCCTGCTGGCAGGCGCCCATCGGGGTCCACGCTGAAGGCACGCTGCGTGGCCGTGTTGGCTGACGTGAGCGCGCCGCCGCGCGGGATGTCGAGCACGAAGACGAGGTCCGCCGCGGCGTTGAACAGGTGGACGTAGCGTGCTTCGGAAACGCGCAGAGCCGTCGTGCGGCGGCGGACCTCGCGTCGCAGGAGGGCGGCCCACAGCAAGGCGATAAGCAGGAAGCCCCCCACAACCGCCGCCACCATCCGGACCGTCCGTGGCGAGATGCCGGCCCGCGCGACGTCGCCGTCGGCGAGCGGGTAGATGACGTAGTCCGAGTTGTACGGCGCCGCGCGGTCGTACTGCGCCGCGATGCCGTGCACGCGCACGTAGTCGCCGGTCGTGATGCCATTGAAGTGGACCTGCGTCGCGCGCATCCGGTACGTGAACACCTGCACGACCTGCGTGCCGGCCATCAGGAACAGCGACCGCCCCGCCGCGACGCTGTCGACCTGGATCACGGTTCCGGTGATCTCGACCAACTCGCCCTCGTGGGCCTCGAGGTCTGGGCCGGAGCGCCCGCCGGGCAACTCCGTGTTGCGGACCGCAAGCGTCTCGGGCCGCCGCGACGGCCCCGAGATCACGCGCAGGCTCGGCCCCGCGATCTCGGACATGCCGAACCGGAAGCCGACCGTCCCGTGGACGAGCACGCTGTCGCCGGTGAGGACGGGGACCGAGCGCGGCGGGAGCAGCAGCCGCAGCCCGCCGGTGCCGTCCTGAATGTAGATCTCCGAGACGTCGGCGCGGACGAGCCCCGTCCCGGCCGTGACGCGCCCGGCGACGAGCACCTCGTTGCCGACGCGGTCCGGCACGAAGTCGTGGTTCGCGTCCGAGCGGAGCGTCCCGATGCCGCTCAGCGGCATCGACCAGTCGGCCGCCACGGGTGGCGGCGCGTCGTCGCGGCGCTGGGCCTGGGCGGACGCGCTGAGCGCGGCCGCGAGGCACACCGCGGCAGTGGCGAGGCGCAGGCCGCGTGAGGCCACACGCGACGCCGCGCGTGGCGGTGCAGGTCGGGGGCTGAGGGCGCAGCGGAGGTCGGGCAGCACGGCAAGCGGGGAGGGACTCGGCTCGTATCGGCCGCCGAGCGGCCGGCTCAACCCGCCGGTTCCGCGTGCCGGCGCACCACCATCCCGGCCCCGCGGCGGAGAACCCGCGCCGCCGCTGTCCGTACGATAGGCCAGCATCCCACCCTTTCCGCTCGTTCCATGGCTTCCTACATCACTGGCACCGACGCCAACTTTGAGGACGAGGTCCTCAACACCGACCAGCCCGTCCTGGTGGACTTCTGGGCCACGTGGTGTGGCCCCTGTCGGACCATCGCCCCGACGATCGAGAAGCTCGCCGCGGACTACGACGGCCGCGCAAAGGTGATCAAGGTGGACGTCGACAACAACCCGCAGACGGCGATGAAGTACGGCATCCGCTCGATCCCGAGCCTGCTGTTCTTCAAGGACGGCCGGCCGGTCGACCAGATGGTCGGCGTCGTGCCCGAGCGCGTGCTCGCCGACAAGCTGGACGCGCTCGCCGGCCAGGCGGCATAACGCACCGCCGCGCCGCGTTCTCCGGGGGCGCCGCCCGAGCCGATCCCGGCCGGCGGCGCCCCTGCTCGTATTTTCCACCCCGGTCTTCTCGCCTGTCATGTCTTCCGCATTGCCTGCCCCGCTCCCGGACACGATTACCCCCGATGCATGGGCAGCGGCCGAGCGCCGCGACGTCGTCATCATCGGCACAGGCCCGGCCGGTCTCACGGCTGCTGTCTACGCCGCGCGGGCCGGCCTGACGCCGCTCGTCGTGCAGGGCCCAGCGCCCGGCGGGCAACTCACGACCACGACCGACGTCGAGAACTTCCCCGGCTTCCCCGACGGCATCATGGGCCCGGAGCTCATGGAGAAGATGGAGGCGCAGGCCGTTCGCTTCGGGGCCGAGCTCCGCTGGGGCATGGTGACCCACGTGGACCTCTCCGAGCGCCCGTTCCGCCTCGTCGTCGACGAGACGACGCCGCTTCTCGCCGAGACGGTCCTCGTCTCGACCGGCGCGAGCGCCAAGTACCTCGGCCTGCCCAACGAGAAGCGCCTGCTCGGCTACGGCGTCTCGGCGTGCGCGACGTGCGACGGCGCCTTCTTCCGCAACGAGGAGGTCGCCATCGTCGGCGGGGGCGACACGGCGATGGAGGAGGCCCTCTTCCTGACGCGCTTCGCCTCGACGGTCCACCTCGTGCACCGACGCGACTCGTTCCGGGCGTCCAAGATCATGCTCGCCCGCGTCATGGAGCACCCGAAGATCCGCGTCCACACCAACACGGCCGTGGACGACGTGCGCGGCGAGACGGCCGTGACGGCGCTCGCGCTCCGCGATACGGTGACAGGTGAGGCACGCGAGCTGCCCGTCTCGGGCTTCTTCGTCGCCATCGGGCACGAGCCCAACACGGCCATCTTCGCCGGCTGGCTGGACCGCGACGACGCGGGCTACATCGTCACACAGCCCGGCACGACGCGCACCAACGTCGAGGGCGTCTTTGCCTGCGGCGACGCGCAGGACCACGTCTACCGGCAGGCCATCACGGCGGCCGGCACGGGCTGCATGGCCGCCATCGACGCCGAGCGCTTTCTGGCCGAGCACCACGTCGTCGAGGGCATGCGGACCGAGACGGAGTACCACGCCGCCCCCGCCGAGGACCCCGTCGACGGCGTCGCGGTGATGGACAAGGTGGAGTAGCCGGGCCGGCGAGGTGGGGTTGATCGTGCGATCTTGGGCTCAACGACCAGTTGCCCCGATGTCCCGGATTCGCCTCGTACGTCTCGCCGCCCTCCTGAGCTTCGCCTCGGGCCTCGCTGCCTCGGCTGCGCACGCGCAGTCCGTTGAGACGCGCCTTGCAGATCTGCGTCTCGCGACGGCCGTCCGCCTCGCGCTCGTCCGCGACGCCGAGACGCGGGCGCTCGACGTGGAGGTGGCCGCCGAGAGTGGGACGGTTCGACTCAGCCCGTCGAGTGCCGACGCGCTCCGCGTCGCGCGCGGCGTCGCCGGCGTGCGCTCTATCGACGGGCCTGCATCAGCCGGCGCACGCGTCGACCGCTCCGAGGCGCCCGTGCCAACGTCCGAGGTGGCGGCGACCGATGAGGCGCCTCGGGCAGCGTCGTGGGGCGCCGCGCCGCGCGCCGAGACGCCCGCTCCGAGCGTCCCGAGCGGGCCGGCGGTCCACGTTGTCGGCCGCGGCGAGACGCTGTTCTCGCTCGCCCGCCGCTACGGCACGACGGTCGATGCGCTGCGGCGCCTCAACGGGCTTTCGGGCACAGCGGGCATCGAGATCGGGCAGCGCCTACGCCTGCGGTGACCGAGTCCTTCGCCGCGCCCGTCCTCCTGTCCGTCTCGTGGCCGGGCTACCACACGCTGCCCGTGCCGGGCGAGGTCGCGGCCACCCTCGCCGCCTCGGGCACGCGCCGCGTCGTGGCGGTCCTAAACGGGCACCCGGTCCGCCGCGCGCTCACGACGCTCGACGGCGGGACGGTGCTGATGCTCGGCCGCGACATCCTCCGCACGGTCGGCGTTGAGGAAGGTGACACGGTATTCGCCGACCTCTCGCCGGACCCAGAGCCTGACCGCGTCGACCTCGGGGCCGAGTTCGAGGCCGCCCTCGCTGACGACGCCGAGGCAGCGGCCCGCTTCTTCTCGTTCACGCCCGGCCGGCAACGCTCGATGGCGATCTACGTCACCGGCGCGAAGCGCCCCGAAACGCGCGTCCGGCGGGCGCTTGAACTCGCCCACAAGCTGCGGACGCACACGCTCTACGGGGACCGGCCGGAAGCAGAGCCCGAGGCGTAACCCGCTACGCCCGCCGGAGCGCTGCGACGGCGCTCAGCGCCGCGCCTGCAGCGAGGACGAGTGCCAGAATCCCGTCACCGTGGACGTGCGCGGCGTAGCCGACGGCGCCCGCGCCGGCCGCGAACACGGCCCACACGACGCCCCGCGCCGCCGCCACGACGCGGTCCGCCTCGGCGCCGAGGCGCGCCTCGATCTCGGGCAGCCGCACCTCGCCGCGGTCGACGCGCTCGACGGCCCGCGCGGCCGTCTCGGGGAGGGCGAACAGGCGCTGCACACCTGCAACGAGGCGGTCGCCGAAGGAGGCGAAGATGTCCGGCGCGGCGCCGCGGGCAAGTGGCTCAATGATCGGCGCGAGCACGCGCAGCGGGTTTAACCCCGGCGCGAGGGCGGCCCCGAGGCCGAGCAGCAGGAGCGCCGTCCGCTCCAGCAGGATCCAGTCCTTGGGCACGCGGTAGGCGCCCGCGAGGTCGCGGACGGACACGCCGGCGGCCTTCATCTGCCCGAACGCGTCGGCCTGCGCTTGCATCGCGAAGCTCAGCGAGAGGTCGTCGAAGCGCAGCGCGAGCGGGTTGATGCCGTCGAGAACGCTCGCGTGGACGCCCTCGACGAACGCGGCGACGGCCTCGGCCGAGGCGCCCTGCCCGGTCGGCTCGAAGCCCATCGTGAGCAGCGCGGCCGTGACACGGCGCGCGTCGCGGGCGAGGACGGACGCGACCATCTCGGCGAGCCCGCGCCGCATGTCGGGCGTGAGCGTCGCGACGGCGCCGAAGTCCAGAAAGACGAGCGTCCCGGCCGGGTCGCCGGGCGTGGGGCGGACGAGCAGGTTGCCGGGGTGCGGATCTGCGTGGTAGAGGCCGTCCTCGAAGATCATCCGGCCGTACGTCGCGAGGAGGCGCTCGGCGAGGGCCGCGCGGTCGATTCCGGCCGTGTCGAGGGCCACGAGGTCGCCCGAGCGGATGCCGTCCTGCCACGTCGTCGTGAGCACGCGCCGCGCGGACCGCTCGGGGATCGCCTCGGGGAACGCCACGCCGCGGACGCCTTCGAAGCGCGCAGCGATGGCGGCGAGGTTCGAGGCCTCGCGGGTAAAGTCCAGCTCCTCGGCGATGACGAGCTCGATCTGGCGCATCTGCTCGCGCAGGCCGCGGATGCCGAAGACCCGCCCGACGACGCGCAGGATCGTCTGGATGGCCCGCAGGTCGAGCGCGGCGATGGCCTCGATGTCCGCGTGCTGCACCTTGACCGCCACCTGTCGGCCGTCGG
The DNA here is from genome assembly GCA_036399715.1 of Rubricoccaceae bacterium. Lineage (GTDB taxonomy): Bacteria > Bacteroidota > Rhodothermia > Rhodothermales > Rubricoccaceae > DASVSE01. Next base: position 194 of record DASWMO010000121.1, on the reverse strand, counting down.
GCAGCGTCGCGCGGTGGACCTGGGCGAGCGACGCGCTCGCGACGGGCGCGCGGTCGAACGTCGCAAAGAGGGCGTCGGGCTCCGACCCGAGTTCCTCCACGATGCGGGCGCGAACAGCTTCGAATGGGCCTGCGGGCACGCGGTCCTGGAGGCCGTCGAGCTCGGCGCGGAAGGGCTCGGGCAGGACCGTCGTG
>DASWMO010000120.1:0-13582 GCA_036399715.1 Rubricoccaceae bacterium | reverse complement strand
CAAATCGCCCGGGCGCACGGCTGCGCCCGGGCGGTTCTATGTTGTCCGTCTTGACCGGACTCCCCAGACCTCTCTTTCTATGTGCGGAATCGTCGGCTACATCGGACAGCGCCAGGCGGCGGACCTTCTCGTCTCGGGCCTGCGCCGGCTCGAGTACCGCGGCTACGACTCGGCCGGCGTCGCCGTTCTCAACGGTGCGCTGTCGGTCCGCAAGAAGGAGGGCAAGGTGGACGGCCTCGCGCGGCTGCTCGCCGCCAACCCGCTCCACGGGACCGTCGGGATGGGCCACACGCGCTGGGCGACGCACGGCGCGCCGACCGACGTCAACGCGCACCCGCACGAGTCGGCCGACGGGCGCTTCGCGATGATCCACAACGGCATCATCGAGAACTACGGTCCGCTCCGCGAGCAGCTCCGCGAGAAGGGCCACACGTTCAAGTCCGAGACGGACACCGAGGTGCTCGTCCACTTTGTCGACGAGATCCAGAAGGAGACCGGGCTGGGCTTCGCCGAGTCCATCCGGCAGGCGCTCACCCAGGTCGTCGGGGCGTACGGCATCGTGGCGGTCCACCGCGACGAGCCGGACCAGCTCATCGTCGCGCGCAACGGCTCGCCGCTGCTGCTCGGCATCGGCGACGGCGAGAACTTCGTCGCCTCCGACGCGAGCCCGTTCATCGAGTTCACCCGCAACGTCGTCTACCTCACCGACGGCGAGATGGCCATCGTACGCCGCGATGGCTACGAGGTGATGGCGATCACAGGCGGGCCGGTCGCCAAGGAGGTCGTCGCGCTGGAGTGGGAGCTTGAGCAGATCGAGAAGGGCGGCTACGAGCACTTCATGCTCAAGGAGATCATGGAGCAGCCCCACGCGCTGCGCAACGCGATGCGTGGCCGCGTGCGGCCCGAGGAGGGCGTGGTCAAGCTCGGCGGGCTGGATGACGTGCTGCCGCAGCTGCGGGCGTGCGAGCGGATCGTGATCTGCGCCTGCGGGACGAGCTGGCACGCGGGGCTCGTCGGCGAGTACCTCATCGAGCGCTTTGCGCGCCTCAACGTCGAGGTGGAGTACGCGAGCGAGTTCCGCTACCGCAACCCCGTCCTGACGCCCGGCAAGGACGTCGTGCTCGTGATCTCGCAGAGTGGCGAGACGGCGGACACGCTCGCGGCCGTGCGGCAGGCCCGGGCGGCGGGCGTGCTCACGCTCGGCGTCTGCAACGCCGTCGGGTCTACGATCGCCCGCGAGACCGACGCCGGCGTGTACCTCCACGCCGGGCCCGAGATCGGCGTCGCGAGCACGAAGGCGTTCACGGCCCAGGTGACCGTCCTCGCGCAGATCGCGCTTCTGCTCGGGCACGAGCGCGGCGTCCTCTCGCAGGACGACCTCCGCGAAAACCTCGACGCACTCGCGGCCATCCCGGACCAGCTCCGCTCGGTCCTCGCCCAGGACGACCGCATCCAGAAAATCGCCCGCGACTACCGCCTTGCGTCGAACTTCCTCTACCTCGGGCGCGGGGTCAACTTCCCGGTCGCGCTCGAAGGCGCGCTGAAGCTCAAGGAGATCAGCTACATCCACGCCGAGGGATACCCCGCGGCCGAGATGAAGCACGGCCCGATCGCGCTCATCGACCGCTTCATGCCCGTCGTGTTCATCGCGACGCGCGAGGCGACCTACGAGAAGGTCGTGTCCAACATCGAGGAAGTCGCCGCCCGCGGCGGGTCCATCCTCGCCATCACGGACGAGGGCAACCGCGACCTCGACCGCCTCGCCGAGACGGTCATCGAGATTCCCAAGACCGTCGACGCCTTCGAGCCGCTGCTGACGGTCGTGCCGCTGCAGCTGCTCTCGTACCACATCGCCGTGATGCGGGGCTGCGACGTGGACATGCCGCGCAACCTCGCCAAGAGCGTCACGGTGGAGTAGGGTGCGCGGCATCGCCTTGACGTCCACGCCCGCCGTCCCGAGGTTCGGCGTCTCTTGCCGCTTCATCCGATGCGCTCACTCCTGCTCCTGACGCTGCTCGCGCTCGCCGCGTGCGACTCGGCCGGCCCCGACCCCGAGCCGTACGCCGGCGTCGTGGAAGTGTCGCTCGGGCGCGACACGGACGGCCGCGCCGTGCTCCGCCTCGTTGCCGTGGACGACAGCGGGTGCGACTTCCCGCTGACGGTCGAGACGACCGCGACCCCCTCGCGCCTCGACGTGCGCGTCGTCGGGATCGCGGTCCCCGACGGACCGGTGTGTGAGGCCATCATTCCGGCCTCGGCCGACGTTCCGCTCCCGTTCACGGGGCAGGGCGCCTTCCCGGTCGGCGTCGTGCACCGCGGGTCGGACGACGCCTATTCCTATTCCATCGGCTTCGCTGGCGAGCGCCTCGACGCCGTCCGCACGAGCACGACCCGCCTCGCGACGCCGTAGACTTCCACACGCCCCGCCCGTCTCGCAATGCTCCGCCCTGCCCGCCTCGCTGTTCTGACTCTGCTCGCCGGTTGCCTGACCCTCGCTGCGTGCGATTCGGGCGGCGACATCGAGCCGCTCGGCGGGCTGATCTACGTCTCGCTGGAAAGCTCGACGACGCTCCTGCTGGAGTCCGAGCTGGACTTGCCGTGCGGGCCGCGCATCGCGACGGAGCAGCAGACCCTCGGCGGGCGCTTCAGCGTGACCGTCCTCGGCCTCGAACCGACGAGCGGGACGTGTACGGGACTTGCGCCGGTCCGCCGGACGCTCACCATCGAGCCCGGCAGCGCCACGACGTTCCCGATCGACATCATCTACGGCGGGTTCGTCGACGAATACCGCTACACCGCGGGCCGCGCCGGGAGCACGCCCGCACGACTGGACTCGGTCCGGACCGACGTGACGCGCCTCGGCCGCCGGCCGCAGTAAGGACGGGCCTCGCCGCGGCGGCGGTAGCTTGCCCGGCCCCGCCCGCCGCCCATGATCCGCCCGGACGCCCTTTCCGCTCTCGACGCCCGCTACGGCGCCGTTTCGGCCGCTCTCGCCGCGCCCGACGTGGCGCAGGACGTGGCGGAGATGACGCGCCTCAGCCGCGAACTCTCGGCCCTGGAGCCCGCCGTGCAGGCCGCCGCCCGCTGGCGCGCCCTCACGAATGAGGTCGCGAGCCTGCGCGAGATGATCGCCGGCGACGATCCCGAGATGGCTGAGCTCGCCGAGATGGAGATCGCCGACCGCGAGGCGGACCTCGCCGCCGCCGAAGAAGCCCTCGAAGAGTCGCTCGTCCCCCGCGACCCCGAGGACGCCCGCGACGTCATCGTCGAGATCCGCGCCGGGACCGGCGGAGACGAGGCGGCCCTCTTCGCGGGCGACCTCTACGAGCTCTACCAGAAGTGGGCCGCGGCGAACGGCTGGCGGCTGGAGCCGATAGACGCCAGCGCGGGCGGCATGGGCGGCTTCCGCGAGATCACGTTCGGCCTCAAAGGCGGCGCGGCCGGCGGCGTCTTCGGGACGATGAAGTTCGAGTCCGGCGTGCACCGCGTCCAGCGCGTGCCGGCGACTGAGAGCCAAGGCCGCATCCACACCAGTGCCGCGACCGTTGCGGTTCTGCCAGAGGCCGAGGAAGTCGACGTGGACCTGCGCATGCAGGACGTCCGCGTGGACGTCTTCCGCGCGTCCGGACCGGGCGGGCAGTCCGTCAACACGACCGACTCGGCCGTCCGCCTCACGCACGTCCCGACGGGCCTCGTGGTCTCGATCCAGGACGAGAAGAGCCAGCTCAAGAACAAGGACAAGGCGTTCCGTGTGCTCCGGAGCCGTCTCTACCAGCTCGAGCGCGACCGCATCCACGACGCCCGCGCGTCGGCGCGCAAGGAACTCGTCGGCTCGGGCGACCGCTCGGCCAAGATCCGGACCTACAACTACCCGCAGGGCCGGGTGACGGACCACCGCCTCGACGGCGACGACAAGAACCACGCGCTCGCGGGCGTCCTCGCGGGCGAGCTCGCGCCCATCGTCCGCGCCCTCCAACTCGCCGACCGGGCGGCGCGGATGGACGCCGACACAGGCGAGTAGCCTTTTTATTGATCTCTGGCCCCGCCCTCAAGTGACCCTGTACCTCACGCGCCACGGCGAGACGGCCGAGAATGCCGCCGGACTCGTCCAGGGCCGCGGCCTCGACCCGGACCTCAACGCCGTCGGGCGGGCGCAGGCCGTTGCGCTCGCGCAGCGCCTCGCCTCGGTCCCGCTCGCGGCCGTCGTGACGAGCACGCAGAAGCGGTCCCAGCAGACGGCCGAGCCGACGCTTGCCCTCCATCCCGGCGCCACGCTCATCGTCCGCGCCGGAATCGACGAGATGGACTGGGGCGTCCACGAAGGCCGCGGCTTCACACCGACGTCGCGGGACGAGGCGACGACGGCCTCTTACGACCGCCTCAACGAGCAGTGGGCGGCCGGCGCGACGGACGTCCGCGTCGAGGGCGGCGAGTCGCCGGACGAGGTCTGGGCGCGCGTCCGTCCGGTCCTCGTCGAACTCGGCGAGGCGTACCCCGAGGCCGACGTGCTCGTCGTGTCGCACCGGCGTCTGCTGCGCATCCTCCTCGCGGGCGCGCTTCCGGGTGGGGACCTCAGCCGCATGCACGACTACCCGCACGGCAACGCCGCGCTGAGCGTGCTCGACGTGCCCGGCGGCATCCTCGGGCCAGACGTGCGGCTCGTGCACCTCGCCGACACGGCCCACCTCGCCGCTCTCTAGCCCGCGCTCCCGATGCTCCGCAACGCCTTTACGCCGCCGTGCGGGTTCGACCTCGCCACGACGACCGTCACGACGGCCGACGGCCTCTCGGCCATCGCCTACTGGGGTTTCCGCGTCGTGTCGCACCCCGACGGGTCGTGCTTCATGCACGAGACGTACTACGACCGCCGCGAGGGCCTGCTCGGGATCGCCCGGGAGCCCGCGCGGCCGTGCGGCGACTCACCGCAGGAGATCCGCGACACGCTGGACCGCATGGAGGAGGGCCTCGCCGAGGCGCCGCTCCGCTTTCTCGACTTCGCGCCCGACGATGCGCCGCTGAACCCCAACTGACGCGCCGCGGTCACGCCGCCTTGCGGCTTGCTGCCTCGGCCTCGCGCTGGAGCCAGAACACGAGCACGTCGTCGTCGAAGTGCGGCTTCTCGCTGCGGCGCAGCAGCCACGAGAGCAGCGTGTGCACGGGCGTCGGCGTCTCGAGCGCGGCCTGCGCGGCCATCGCCACGCCGGGCTCGCCGAACATGTTGCCGTTGCGCATCGTCTGCTCGTTGAGGCCGTCGGTGTAGCACAGCAGGGCCGAGCCGGGCGGGAGGATGAACGAGTGGTCCACGTACTCCGTCTGCGGGTCCAGCCCCAGGATGAGGTCCGAGTACTCGACCATGCCCGGGCCGTCGGGCGTGGCGAGAATGGGCCGGCAATGGCCCGCGTTGGCGTACACGACCCGGTTCGTCGCCGGCTCCCAGCGCAGCAGCAGCAGGCTGGCGAACGTCTCTTCGAGCACGGCGTCCGTGATCAACATCTCGTTGACGCGCGACATCAGCGCGGCCGGCGAGACGGTCGTGTGGAGCATCGCGTGGATCGTGCTCCGGATGTACGACAGGAACGAGAAGGCGTAGAACTTGGCCTGGAGGCCCTTGCCCATGATGTCGCCGACCGTGAACAGGTACGAGCCGTCGGGCGCGCGCGTCCAGTCGAAGAGGTCGCCGCCGCCGTCCTCCTTGGGCCGCGAGAAGAAGAGGGTCCGGTAGCCCGGCTCGGCCGGCATCTCGCGCGGCAGCAGGCGGTCCGAGAAGTCGCGCCCGATCTTGGCGTTGAGCTTCGTCTGGTAGACCTGGCTGCGCTGGACGATCTGCGTGACGCGGTCGATGAGGTGGTCCACATCGAACGGCTTCGTCATGTAATCGTCGACGCCCTTCTTGAGGCCTTTCTGGCGGCTGAGGTCGTCCGTCTTCGCCGTGAGGAAGATGAACGGGATGGCCTCGGTCTCCGGTGACGCCCGCAGCGCCGAGAGGAGCGCGAAGCCGTCCATGACCGGCATCATGATGTCGGACACGATAAGGTCCGGCATGCGCTCCTCGACCGCCGCGAGGGCCCGCTCGCCGTTCTCCGCCACACGCACGTCGAACCGCTTGGCCAAGCGGTACTCGAGCAGGCGGCGGAGCGTCTTGTTGTCCTCGACGATGAGGATGTTGGGCGGCGTCACGGGGCGTCGGGAGCAGGCCGGGAGACTCCGGCGAGAACGTGGTCGGCGCCGTCGCCGGCGTGCGGGGGGAGGGTGAGCGGGAGGTCGCTGGCGAACGGGTCGCCATCGGGGAGCGCGCCGTGGTCGGCAAGCGAGCCGACGAGCGAGAAGTCGTCGGCGAGGTCCTCGGGCCGGAACAGCGGCTCGAACAGCGCTGAGCCAGTTCCAGCGCGGACGCGGAACGCGATCCGCTGACGCACGCCGGGCGCTGCAGGCTGGAACGAGAGCGCCTCCGTACACGTGATGAGCATCAGCAGCCCGCGCCCCCGCTCAGACGGCGCGGGCGCGTCGAGAATCGCGTGCTGCTGCTCCACCTGGCCCGCGAAGTCGAATCCGACCGACGAGTCCTCGATGGCGCACTGGACGGTCTTGGCCTCGGGCCGGATCTCGAGCGTGATCACGGGCCCGTGTGGGAAGGCCGCGTGCTGGACGAGGTTGGCGACCCACTCGTGGACGGCGAGGCGCAGCACGCTCGCGCCGTCCTCGTCCAGCGACGCGTCGAGCGCGCCGGTCTCGGCCCACGCGTCGAAGAGCGCATGGACCTCGTCGATGGCGTGGTCGAGCCGGGTAAAGTGGTGGAGCGGCATTCCGATGCCCGAGCGGGCCAGATGGGATGCGAAAAAGCGGGCCCTCGGGCCTGCGCGCGGCGTCTTCCGCCTGGTAGTCCCGGACCGGGCCGACGCCGGACCGTCCGGGCCGGTGGGTCTAGACCGTGCCCGTCGGCTGGTGCGGGTGCGCCTCGCCGCCGCCGATCTGGGCGGGGCCAGCCGCGGCCGCGCCGGCTTCGAGGGCCGCCTCGACGCTCGGGAACTGGCGGAAGACCTTGTAGGTGCGCGTGAGCTGCACGACGACCTGCACGGGCCGGCTCACGCTCGCGAACACGACCTGCCCGCCGGCCGGCGTGAGCTGGCGGTACAGCGAGAAGATGACGCCGAGTCCCGTCGAGTCCAGAATGCCCGTCGACGAGAAGTCGAGGACGTAGTACCGGATGCCCTGTCGGGCGTGCTCCTGGCAGGCCGCCTTGAACTCGGCGGCGTTGCGGAAGTCGAGGGCCTTGCCGATGCGGACGACGACGGCCGTCTGGGACGCTTTCTGGAAGGTGAAGTTCATGGGTGCGGCCGCCGAAGGGCCGGAAAGGAGGGGGGCACGCGGAGCCGGACAGTCCCGACATCGGCCACCGGGACGAATATCGTACCGCACCTGCCTCTGGTCCGAGCAGCGGGGACGCCGAAGCGACATCTGCGGCGCCCAATGGCGCCCGAGCGCGGGTCCGGCGCATCGATGGCGCGTGCGAGGCCGCCTGACGCCCCGCGCCGGGGCGCGTGGGCTCCGGGACGCCGCGTCGCCGCCGGGGGTCGAACCGTAACCCGGCCGGTCGATTCGACCCGTCCGGCGGCCGGGCTACCTTCGCCGGCCCTGCCCCCGTGCGCCGACGGCGCCCGTGCCCTCTGTGACGCCCCGCCGTCCCCTGCTCGCCCTCGCCGCTGCGCGGATCGCGGCGGCGCTGCTCGCCGCCGTCCCGCTCGGCGCCGCGCTGGCCGGGTGCGTCCGGACGCCGCCGCCGGGCCTGCCCGAGGGCGTCACCGTAGAGGACCTGCCAGACGCCGAGACATGGGGCGCGCGCCTGCGCACGACCGAGGCCGGCCGGCCGACGCTCGACGTCGACGCGCCGTACCTCGCGCGCTACCGCCGCGCGCCGGCCGAGGGCCTCGCCGCCGTCGGGGTGAGCCCGGCCGATCCCGGCGACTCGTCGGCTGTCTTTCTCGGGCCGCCGCCGGACGCCGCCGCAGGCGAACCCGCGGCCCGCATCTCGGTCCGGCTGTACGACGCTGCCGGCACGCCCGTCGCGACGGTCACGGCCGAGCGCGCGTGGCTCCACGAGGCGACGGGCCGGCTTGTCGCCGAGGGCCGCGCCGAGGCGACCGGCGGCGATGGTGCCCGCGTCACGGCGGCGCGTATTGCGGCGACCCGCGACGGCGACGTGACGGCCTCAGGCGGCGCGACGGCGGCCATCGGCGGCGCGCGCGTCGAGGCGGCGCGCATCTCGGCGACGCGCGGCGGGGCCTTCACGGCGACCGGCGGCGCGACGGCGACGCTGAGCGGTCGCGCCAACGCGACCGTCCGCGCGCAGACGCTCCGCGGGGCCGCCGGCGGCGCGCGCTACGAGGCCGCTGGCGGCGCACGCGTCGACGCGGCCAGCGGGCGGCGCCTTGACTCCGGCCTCGTCGTGTGGGATGAGTCGGCGGGCCGGTTCCGCGCGCCCGGCGCGTTCACGTTCGATGGCCCCGGCGAGCGCGTCCGCGGCGTCGGCCTCGACGCCGCGGCCGACCTCACGCGCTACTCGTTCCGCCGCGCATCGGGCCAGATCGAGGTCCGGCAATGACGGCCCGTCACACCCGGCGCCTCGCTCAAGCCGCCCTTCTGTTCGCCCTCCTCGCCGCTCCTGCCGCGGCGCAGACACGGACGGTCGAGATCCTCAACGCCGACCTCGTGACGGTCGAGTCAGACTCGGCGGGCGTCATCCGGCGCCTCGACGGCAACGTCCGCCTGCGGCAGGACACGACGCTGCTCTCGTCGAGGTCGGCCGTCTACGACGAGCGCCGCGCCGAGGTGATGCTCCGCGGCGGCGTCCGGATCGTCTCGGGGCGCAACACGCTCACGGCCGACCAGGTCCTTTACCACTCCGACACGCGCGTCGCCGAGGCGACGGCGTCCGTCCGCGTCGAGGACGGCGAGTCGGTCCTGCTCGCGCCCGCGATGTCCCATGACACGCAGACGGAGGTCTCGACGTTCTCGGGCGGCGGGCGCATCCTCCACCGCGGGGCCGTCATCACGGCCCCTGCCGGGACCTACAGCGCCGGCACGCGCACGGCGCGCCTGACAGGCCCGCTACGCCTCGTCGACTCGACCTCGGTCCTCACGGCCGCACGCGGCACCTACGACGCCCGCATCCAGCGCGCCGACGTCGCCGGGGATGTCCGCCTCCGCCGGCCCGACACGCGCCTCGCAGCCGACTCGCTCGTCTACTTCCGGCGGACCGAGCGCGCGCGCGCCTACGGCGAGGCGGCGCTCGAACGGATCGGGTCTGGCCGCGCGCCGGGGGGGCGGGCAGGTGCCGCGCCCGCCGATAGCTCGCAGCGCACGTTCCTCTTCGGCGAGGAACTGATTTACGACGGGCAGGCCGAGACGGCACAGGCGCGCGGCGAGACGGGCGACACGCCCCGCGACCCGCTCCTCGTGTCGCTCCGCGGGCGAGACGGCGGCGTCGACACGACGCTCGTCCGCGCGCCCCGCCTCGATGCGGCCCGCCGCGTCGCACGTGGCGACACGACGACCGTCCTGACTGCCTGGGGCGGTGCCCGCGTCGTCGACGGCCGCCTGGTCGCCGTCGCGGACTCGGTCCACCTCACGCGCCGAACCCCTGCCGGGGGCGACGCCACAGACCGACTCGGCCTGTTCGGGCGTGCTCGGCCCTCCGTCTGGGCAAGCGGTGCGCAACTCACGGGCGATACGCTGTTCGTTACGAGCCGCGCGGGCCGGACGGATACGCTGCTCGTCGTTGGGGGCGCATTCTCGGCGCGCGTGGACTCGACCGTCGGGCGCGTGCAGCAACTTGCTGGCGGGCGCATGCAGGCGTTCTTCGAGGGCGACAGCCTCCGGCGCCTCGCCGTCTGGCCGACCGCTGAGGCGTTTACGTTCCGCGCCGAGGGGACGGGCGCGGCCGCCCGCCTCGCCGGCGCGGACCGCCTCTCGGCGGACAGCCTCGCGGTCCTCTTCGAGCGCGGCACGATCCGCGAGGTCCGCGGCTACGGCGGCGTCGCCGGGACGACCTACGGCCCGCGCATCGTTCCCGAGGGCACGCGCCTCGCCGGCTACACGTTCACGCCCGACGCCGCGCCGACGCACGCGGCCGTCCTCGACGCAGACGGGTGGGAAGCCCGCTGGCTCTCCGACTACGGCCCGCCGCCCGAGGCGCTCCGCCCGCCCGAGGCGCCCCGCTCGCCCGAGGCGGCGCGTCCGCCCGAGTAAGACTGCGTTCGCCCGTTCCGCCGCCCTCCATGGACTCGCCCCCGTCGCTCCTGCTCCCGAAGCCGCTCGTGCTCCGCGCGGCCGGCCTCGTCAAGCGGTACCGCCGCCGGACCGTGGTGGACGGCGTCTCGCTGCATGTCGAGCAGGGAACGTGCGTGGGCCTGCTCGGGCCGAACGGGGCCGGCAAGACGACGACCTTCCACATGGTCGTCGGGATGGTCCGGCCGGACAAGGGCGACGTCTTTCTCGGCCGCGAGGGCGAGGAGCCGACGCGCATCACGCGCATGCCGATGTACCGCCGTGCCCGCCGCGGGATCGGCTACCTCGCCCAGGAGGCGTCCGTCTTCGGGACGCTCACGGTCGAGGACAACCTCCGCGCCGTCCTCGACTTCCAGAAGATGACGAAGGCCGACCGCGAGGTGCGCGTCGACGATCTCATCTCCGAGTTCGGGCTCGAAACCGTCCGCCGGAGCAAGGGCCACCAGCTCTCGGGCGGCGAGCGGCGGCGGACCGAGATCGCCCGCGCCCTCGCCACGCGTCCCGGCTTCATCTTGCTCGACGAGCCCTTTGCGGGCGTCGACCCCATCGCCGTCGAAGACATCATGGCCGTCGTCGCGCGGCTCAAGGAGCGCGGCATCGGCGTCCTCATCACGGACCACAACGTCCACGAGACGCTCGCGATCACGGACCGCGCCTACCTGCTCTACGACGGCCAGATCTTTACGTCGGGCACGGCCGAGGAACTGGCGGCCAATGAGGAGGTCCGGCGGCGGTACCTCGGGGAGAACTTTACCCTGGAGCGCTACAGCGGGTAGGGCCGCGGGACAGTCTCACGGCGTATCCCCCGTCGGCGGCGAGGCCCCGCGGTAGCTTTCGGCGTCTGCCACACGCTCCGCCGATGATCGTCCAGCCGCCCCGCACCGCCGCCGCCCTCCGCCAGGACTTCCTGGACTTTTTCAGCGAGAAGGGCCATACCATCGTGCCCTCGGCGCCGCTCGTGCCCGAGGACGACCCGACGCTGCTGTTCATCAACGCCGGGATGAACCCGTTTAAGGACGTGTTCCTCGGGACCGGCACGCGCCCGTTTGTCCGCGCGGCGGATACGCAGAAGTGCCTCCGCGTCTCGGGCAAGCACAACGACCTCGACGAGGTGGGGCTGGACACGTACCACCACACGTTCTTCGAGATGCTCGGCAACTGGTCCTTCGGGGACTACTTCAAGGCCGAGGCGATCCGCTGGGCGTGGGAGCTGCTCGTCGGGCGGTGGGGGCTGGACCCGGCGCGGCTCTACGCGACCGTCCACGCCGGCGACGAGGCCCTCGGCCTCGGGCCCGACGACGAGGCGGCGGCGCTCTGGACGTCCGAGACGGGTCTCGCGGCTGAGAACATCCTCTACCAGTCCTCCAAGGACAACTTCTGGATGATGGGCGACACCGGCCCGTGCGGCCCGTGTACGGAGATCCACGTCGACCTCCGCGACGAGCACGAGCGCGCCATCGTGCCCGGCTCCGAGCTCGTGAACAAGGACGACCCGCGGGTGATGGAGATCTGGAACCTCGTTTTCATCCAGTACAACGCGCGCAAGGACGGCGATGCGACGACGCTGGAGCCGCTCGCGAACAAGCACGTCGACACGGGCATGGGTTTCGAGCGCGTCTGCGCCGTGCTCCAGGGCAAGGGCTCGAACTACGACACCGATCTCTTCGCGCCGATCCTCGCCGCCGTCGCCCGCCTCGCCGGGCTGGAGGGCGAGCGCGGCGAGACGGCCTACGACACGCTCGACGAGACCGACGCGGCGGGCAAGACGACGCGCGTCGCGATGCGCGTCGTGGCGGACCACATCCGGACGCTCGTCTTCGCCATTGCCGACGGCGCCGCGCCGAGCAACACGGGGCGCGGCTACGTCATCCGGCGCATCCTCCGGCGGGCGGTCCGCTACGGCTACCAGGGACTCGGGCTCCGCGAGCCGTTCCTGCACGCGCTCGTCCCGGCCGTCGTGCGCGAGATGGGCGACGCGTTCCCCGAGATCCGTGAGCATCAGGAGACCATCGTGCGGACTATTCGCGGCGAGGAGGAAGCGTTCCTCAAGACGCTCGGGACAGGCATCGAACTGTTCGAGGGGCTCGCACCGCTTCTCGCCGATCCCACGAAGGGCAAGAAGAAATCCCTCGCCCTGCTCGCCCGCGCCTATCCCGGCCAGACTCCCGACGAGGCGCTTGCGGACGTGCAGACGCACGCGGGAAGCGTCCCCGGCGAGGTCGTCTTCCTGCTCCACGACACGTATGGCTTCCCGTCCGACCTCACCGCCGTCATGGCACGCGAGCGCGGCCTCGGCGTGGACGAGGCACGCTTCGAGGAACTGATGGGCGAGCAGCGGACACGCGCCCGCGCCGCGGCCGGCTTCGCCGTCGACTACAACGAGACCGAGGCCGCGTGGCACGCCCCCGACGCGGACGCACCCGAGGCCGGCGGCACGCAGCCGACCGAGTTCGTCGGCTACGACGCGCTCGCGGTCGACGACGCCCGCATCGTCCGCTCGCGGACGCGTGGCGAGGACGACGCGGCCCGCCACGAGATCGTCCTCGACCGAACGCCGTTCTACGCCGAGTCCGGCGGGCAGGTCGGCGACACGGGTACGCTCACGGTCGGCGGCGAGATGGTCCGCGTCCTCGACACCGTCAAGGGCGACGGCGGGCAGACGGTCCACCTCGTAGACCGGATGCCATCAGACCGCTCGGGCGCGGTCACGGCGACCGTCGACGCGGCCCGGCGGCGGCGCATCATGCGCCACCACACGGCGACGCACCTGCTCCAGGCCGCGCTCCGCGAGGGCCTCGGCGAGGGCGTCCAGCAGCGCGGCTCGCGCGTCGAGCCGGACCGCCTGCGGTTCGACTTCGCCAGCCCCGAGCGTGTTACGCCCGAGCAGCAGCGGGCCGTCGAGGCACGCGTCAACGCGTTCGTGCTCGCCAACACGCCGCTCGGCGACGAGCGCGCGGTCCCTATCGCCGAGGCGAAGGCGCGCGGCGCGATGGCCCTCTTCGGCGAGAAGTACGGTGAGTCGGTCCGCGTTGTCACCTTCGACCCCGCGGGCGCGACCGACGCCGCGGGCGTTCCGCTGCCCGCCTCGGTCGAGCTCTGCGGCGGCACGCACGTGCCCTCGACGGGTGAGGTCGGCCTGTTCCGGATCGTCTCCGAGGGCTCCGTCTCGTCGGGCGTGCGCCGCGTCGAGGCCGTCGCCGGCGAGGCGGCGCTGGCGTGGCTCGCGGGCCAGATGGGCGAACTCGATGCCGCGCGGAGCCTCTTCAAGCAACTCCCCGACGGCCTCGCGCCGGCCGTC
>DASWMO010000119.1:0-2715 GCA_036399715.1 Rubricoccaceae bacterium | reverse complement strand
TGGCTCCGCCGCGGCGCCAAGGCGCGCACGACGAAGCAGAAGGCCCGCGTGGACCGCGCGACGACGCTCATCTCGGCCCCGAAGGAAGGCCCCGACGCCGCCATCGAGATCGCCTCCGCCTCGACGCGCCTCGGAACGAAGGTCGTCGAGGTCGTCGGCGTGACCAAGGGCTTCGACCGGCCCGACGGAAGCGGGCACCGCGTGCTCGTCAACGACTTCACGTACCTCTTTACGCGGAACGACCGCGTCGGCATCATCGGCCCGAACGGGGCCGGCAAGACGACGCTGCTGGAGATGATCGCCGGCCGCCTCGCGCCCGACGCCGGGACCGTCGCGAGGGGCCCGACGGTCTCGGTCGGCTACTACGACCAGGAGTCCCGCGCGCTCGACGACGACGTGCGACTCATCGACTACATCACGGCCGTCGCCGAGAACGTCAAGACGGCCGACGGGTCCATCATCACGGCCGGGCAGATGCTGGAGCGCTTCCTCTTCCCCGGCCCGCAGCAGTACACGCCCGTCGGGCTGCTCTCGGGCGGCGAGCGGCGGCGGCTCTACCTCCTGCGCATCCTCATGGGCGCGCCCAACGTGCTCCTGCTCGACGAGCCGACGAACGACCTTGACATCCCGACGCTCGTCGCGCTCGAAGAGTACCTGGACTCGTTCGCGGGCTGCGTGATCGTGGTCTCGCACGACCGCCACTTTCTCGACCGCACGGCCGAGCACCTCTTCCGCTTCGAGCCCGACGGGACGCTGCGCGAAAGCATGGGCGGCTACTCGGCGTACCTCGAAGGCCGCGCAGACCGGGCGGCCGAGCAGGCGGCCGAGACGGCGCGGGCCGCGCGTCCAAAGCCTATCGCTCCGATCCCGGCCCAGGCGGCACCCGCCGCCCGGCGGATGTCGTACAGCGAAAAGCGCGAGCTGGGCGAGGTCGAGGCGCGCATCGCGGCCGCCGAGGCGCGGCAGGCCGAGATCGAAGCGCGTCTCGCCGCCGGTCCGGATGCTGCAACGGCCGTCGCGCTCTCGACCGAGCTGGGCCAGATCGCGGCCGCCCTCAACGCCGACATGGAGCGGTGGGCCGAGCTCGCCGAGATGGCCTGACGCGGCGAGGCGCGACGGCGGCACGCGGACGGTCGGACGCGCGGGAATGACCGCCGAGGAGACGCGCCGTGGCGCATCCCAAAAGGGCTCGGCGGATCACAGCATCGCACAAATCTCCCCAACGCGGCGGATCATCGCTCATCAGGCGAGGCCGGCGGGCTGGGCGTGGCCGTCGCCCGCGAACTCGGCCGCGAGTGCCTCGGCGTGCGTGCGGATGCGCGCGAGCGTCGCGAGGGCGTCGTCGAGCGCGTCGGGGGCGGTCGCGGCGGCGACCGCGGCGCGGAGGTCCGCGTCGCGCAGCGGCGCGCCCTGGGCGACGAAGCCCTGCGCGACGAGGTAGGCGTCGAGTTCGTCGATGCGGGCGCGGCGGAGGCCCGCCGGCGGGGCCGCTCGGAGCGCGTCGACGAGGGCGCGGGCGTCGCCGTCGTGCGCCTCGGCGAGGGCTGCAAGCTCGGGCAGCACCGCTGGCGGGACGAGGCGCGAGGCAGAGAGTGCGTCGCGGTCCACGGGCCGGCCGCGCCCGACGAGCCACGCCTGCTGCCACGCGTCGACCGCGGCGACGCGCGCGAGCAGGCGCCGCGTCTCGGGCTCCGAGAGGGGCACGCCGCCCGTACCGCTGCCGTCGCCGGCGGCCCCTCGCCGCAGGGCCGCGCGGAGCGGACCCCACGTGTCGAAGCCGGCCCGCAGGCACGCGTGCGCCGCCTCGGGCGCGAGCAGGAGCGCGACCGGCAGGGCGGCGAGCGGGTCGCGGGCGGTCCACGGCGCCGTGTTGGTCGCGCGGGCATAGGACTCGGCCGAGTGGCCGGCGGGCTCAGGAACGGTCCGCGTCGTCCGCTCGGCCGGGGCCGCGCCGAGGTCGGCCGGGGCCGTCGCCCCGGCGGGGAGCGACACGACGCGGCAGTCGAGGTCCGGCAGAAGCGCCGCGTGGCGGACCCACCGGGCGGCTTCATCAGCCTGCGACGTAAACACGACGACCTGCCGGCCCGCGCGCTCGCCGGGCGCGGCGTTGGCCCCGCGGCACACGCCTAGGACAGCCTCGATGACCGCAGACGCACGCTCGCCGTCGCTGGTCGCGAGCGCCTCGTCGATGAGGACAGGCAGGCGGAATCCGACCTCCTGGACCTCGGCAAAGGCGAGGCGGACGGCGAGCAACAGCTGGAGGCGCGTGCCCGACGAGAGCGCGTCGAGCGCGAGGCTGCGCTCGGTCGACGTGTCGAACGCCCGGAAGGCACCCGTCGCGGCGTCGAAGTCGAGGCGGTAGCGGTCGGCCGTGATTTCGGCGAGGTGGGCGCGGGCGCGCTGGAAGACGCGCGGCAGGTGCTGGTCCCGCGTGTCGTCCTCGACGAAGCCAGCGAGGGCGTCGCCGACGAGCGCGTCGGCCGCGGCGTCGTAGTCCGTTTCGAGCGCGTCGAGGGCCTCGGCGTAGCGCGTTGCGGCCGTCGCGAGAGCGGGCTCGGCGCGAGCCTGGTCGACGCGCTCGCGGAGGCGCGCGGCAGCATCGAGGTGGGCGTCGCGGCCGGCCGCGACGAGGCGCGCCTCGTCGCGGCGGAGCGCGATCTCGGCCGGCGTGAGCGCCAGGAAGCCGCGGTCGAAGGCCGGGTGGGCTCGGGCGGC
>DASWMO010000118.1:0-4480 GCA_036399715.1 Rubricoccaceae bacterium | reverse complement strand
CGCGCGCCTCGACGCGCCCGCGCCCGTCGTCCTCTGGCGCGGCGACCGCGTGCCCGAGACCGGCAGCGGCGTCCCCGAGGCGCTCCTGCCCGTCGCGCCGGATGCGCTGCCGGACGGCCTGCACGCCGAGGTCTTCGCCACGGCCGACGACGCGTCGCGCATCTATGCCCGCCGTGCCCTCGCCCTGCGCGGCTTCCTCGCCGCGCTCCGCCCCGCCGAGGCCGCACTCACGGCCGCCGCCACGCGCCGCGCCCGCAGCGCCGACGCGATGCTGGACGAACTCGGGCAGCCCTCCCGCGCCGACCGCTACGAGGCCTTCGGGCACCTGCTGATGGCCCTCGCGGCCGGGCAGGGGACAGGCTACGAGACGGTCACCCTCCCCGACGTGCTCGCCGGGACCGTGGCGCCGGTCGAGATCCCGCTCGACCCGTCGCGGACGGCCGTGCAGAACGCCGAGGCGTACTACGGTCGCGCCCGCCGCACGCGCCGCGCCCGCGCCGAGGCGGAGTCGCGGTGGGCAGGCGTCCAGCACGACGCCGAGGCGGCAGCGGACCTGCTCGCGCGCCTCCGCGCCTGTACGTCGCGCCCCGAGGTCCTCGCCCTGCTCGACGCCGAGAAGTCGGCCCTGACGCGCCTCGTCGGGCGTGAGGCCGCGGGCGACGCCGCCGAGCCGTTCCGGCGCATCGCCCTGCCGGGCGGCTTCGAGGCGCTCGTCGGCAAGAACGCGCGGGGCAATGCTGAACTCACGACGCGCCTCGCGCGGCCGCACGACCTGTGGCTGCACGCACGCGGCGTGCCCGGGGCGCACGTCATCGTCCGGCGGGCGTCGCGGACGACAACGGTCCCGCCCGAGGCCGTCGAGGTCGCGGCGCGGGCGGCAGCGCACTACTCGGACGCGCGGACGCAGGCGCTCGCACCCGTCATCGTCGCCGAGCGCAAGCACGTCCGGCCGCTCAAAGGCGGCCCGCCGGGGGCGGTCCGGGTGGACCGCGAGACGGTCCTTCTCGTCACGCCCGGCCTGCCGTAGCGGCCCGCTACAGGTACACCCAGCCGAGGATGGCGAGGCCGATGGCGATGCGGTACCACGCGAAGATGCTGAACGTGTGCTGCGCGACGAACCGGATCAGGAACCGGATCACGACGAGGGCCGACACGAACGCGACGGCGCAGCCGACGGCGAAGAACGACGCGTCGCTCGCCGAGAGTGCATCGGACTCTTTGACGAGCTTCAGGCCCGACGCGCCGAGCATGATCGGGATGGCGAGGAAGAACGAAAACTCGGTCGCGGCGACGCGCGAGAGGCCGAACGCGACGCCGCCGAGGATCGTGGACGCGCTGCGCGAGACGCCGGGGAAGAGCGCGAGGCACTGCGCGAGGCCGACCTTGATCGCGTCCGGCGGTTCGATGTCGTCCACGCGGAGCACGCGAATGCGTCGCCGCTCCGCCATCCGCTCGACGGCAAGGATGGCGACCCCGCCGACGACGAGGGCTGCCGCTACCGTCTCGATGCGGAACAGATGCTCGTCGATCCAGTCGTCGAACAGCAGCCCGAGGACGGCGGCCGGGATCGACGCGAGAATCACCGAGCCGGCGAGACGGCGCGCCGCTCGGTCGGTCGGTAGCCGGCGGATCACGTCGGTGATCTTGGCGCGGTACACCCACACGACGGCGAGGATGGCCGCGAGTTGAATGACGACGTTGAAGACGACCATCCGGGGCTCGGACGGGTCCAGCCCGAGCGCGTCCGACGCCAGGATGAGGTGGCCGGTCGACGAGACGGGAATGAACTCGGTCGCGCCCTCGACGAGCCCGAGCACGGCGGCACGGGCAAGGTCGGGCAGGGAGCCGGGGGCGGCGGACTGGAGCATCGGCGCGGGCTGGGGCGCGTCAAGATACCGGGCGACGATTAACCGCTCGCCGAAGAACTGGCGCCCGCGCGCCGCGCGCTCGGCTCACGCGACGGCCGGGCGGTCGCGGAAGAGCGGGGCGGCGCCGTGCTCGATGGTCGCCGCGGTGACGTGGCAGACGGTCCCGCCACGCGTGTCCGGGCTCTCGAACATGAGGTCCTGCATCGTCGCCTCGAGGACCGAGCGCAGGCCGCGGGCGCCCGTCTTGAGCGAGACGGCCCGGGCGACGATGGCGTCGAGCGCGCCGTCGTCCACGACGAGGTCCACACCGTCCATCGCGAAGAGCTTCTGGTACTGGCGCACGAGCGCGTTTTTGGGCTCTGTGAGGATGCGGCGCAGCTCGGCCGGCGCGAGGCCGTCGAGGGCCGTCACGACGGGCAGGCGGCCGACGAGCTCGGGGATGAGGCCGTACCGCAGCAGGTCGTCGGGCTCGGTGTGCCGGAAGAGCGTTGGGTCCTTGGGATCGGGCGCGGCGCGGCCGGTCGTCTCGGCGAAGCCGATCTGGCCCCGCGAGAGGCGGCGCGCGATCTGGGCCGCGAGCCCGTCGAAGGCGCCGCCGCAGATGAAGAGCACGTTGCGCGTGTCGAACTGGACGAGCGTCTGCTCGGGGTGCTTGCGGCCGCCCTTCGGCGGGACGCCGGCAATCGTCCCTTCGAGCATCTTCAGGAGCGCCTGCTGGACGCCCTCGCCCGAGACGTCGCGCGTGATGGAGGCGTTGTCGCCGCGGCGGGCGAGCTTGTCGATCTCGTCGACGTAGATGATCCCGCGCTCGGCGCGCTCGAGGTCGAAGTCGGCCGCCTGGAGCAGGTGGCTGAGGATGCTCTCGACGTCCTCGCCGACGTAGCCCGCCTCGGTGAGGGCCGTCGCGTCGGCAATCGAGAGCGGGACGTCGAGAATCTTGGCGAGCGTGCGGGCGAGGAGCGTCTTGCCCGTCCCGGACGGCCCGAGGAGCAGGATGTTGGACTTCTCGATCTCGACGTCGTCGTAGGCGTGCAGGTACGACTCGGCGTCGATGCGCTTGTAGTGGTTGTAGACCGCGACCGAGAGGGCGCGCTTGGCGGCGTCCTGCCCGATGACGTGCTCGTCCAGCGACCCCTTGATCTCGCGCGGCGTCATGCGCCGCCGGCGGCTCGCGGGCGCGCGGCGCGGGCTCGGCGCGGGCACGTACGGCTGGAGGTCGCCGCGGATGATGCCCGAGGCGTCGTGGATGCAGCGGTCGCAGATGTAGACGTCCGGCCCGGCGACCATCGAGGCGACCTCGTGGGCGGTTCGGCTGCAGAACGAGCACCGGATGACGTCGTCGCCGAGGGGCATGGGCCGGGCGGTGGGGGAGGGCCAATCTAGGCACCGCCCGCGCCCGATCCTCCAGCCGCCGCGCCGGGGTGCTGCACCGCTGCTGGCCGCCCGTTGCGGCCTCTGGGCGCGCCGCTCGTCGGCGCGCAATCTGTGGAAACGGGCACGGTGAGCCGTGCCTCGACGGGTTTGCCCCGGATCGGCGTTTCCTTGCGTCCCTCGCCTCTGCCGCCGTGCCGCTCCCCGACGCCTTTCTCGCCCGCCTCGCCCGCATCGTCGCGCCCGACGACCTGCCGGGCGTGCTCGCCACGTTCACAGATCCGCTGTGGACGAGCTTCCGCGTGTGTACGCTCCTCGCGCCCGAGGCCGACGTGCTCGCGCGCCTCGGCGGCGTCCCGTTCGAGGCCGTCCCCGGCGTGCCGGGGGCGTATGCGGTCCGGGCCGAGCACCGCGCCGCCTTGCTCGCTTCCGACGTAGCTGATGAGGGCCTCGTGTACGCGCAGAACGCGTCCAGCCAGGTGCCCGTGCACGTGCTCGCGCCGCAGCCCGGCGAGCGCGTGCTGGACCTCTGCGCCGCACCGGGCTCCAAGACGGGCCAGCTCGCGGCGGTGATGCAGAACGCGGGCGAGATCGTCGCCGTCGAGAAGGTGCGCGAGCGCTTTTTCCGCCTCCGCGCCAACGTCGCCGGGCAGGGCGCGACGTGCGTCCGGCCGCGCCTCGGCTCGGGCACGGCCGTCGCCCACACCGACCCGGAGGCGTTCGACCGCGTCCTGCTCGACGCGCCGTGCTCGACCGAGGGCCGCTTCCGCACGGACACACCCGCGACGACGGCGTACTGGTCGCCGCGGAAGATCAAGGAGATGCGCGCCAAGCAGAGCCGCCTGCTCTACGCCGCCGTGCAGGCGACGCGCCCCGGCGGCACGCTCGTCTACTCGACGTGCACGTTCGCGCCCGAGGAGAACGAGGGCGCCCTCGCCAAGATGCTCAAGACGTTCGGCGACCGCGTCGAGGTCGTCCCGGTCGAGTTGCCCGGCGACGGGCCTGGCGGGCCACCGGTCCGGGCGGGCATGGCCGAGTGGGACGGGCGCGCGTTCCCCGGAGCCGTCCGCCACGCGCGGCGCGTGCTGCCAGACGGCCGTTTCGAGGCGTTTTTCGTCGCCCGGATCGTCAAGCACGCCTCGACGATCCGCGACGCGGGCCGCTGAGGCGCACCCGGCGAAAACGCGCAGCGCCCCGCCGAGCACGTGCTCGGCGGGGCGCGGCGGCGTGCGGTCGGACGG
>DASWMO010000117.1:0-24312 GCA_036399715.1 Rubricoccaceae bacterium | reverse complement strand
AGAAGAGTGACATAATTGCGCTTGACGAAGATGACGCTTTCGCCGTATTGACTCGTCGGTTGGTCGAAGAGTATTTGCCTCTCCGGTCAGGGTTCGTCAACCGCCCTGGGTACACAGACAGACCAGGGTTCGTCCTCGTGGAGGGCAAGCCGAACCTCCCAGTCTCCGACGGGCGCCACCTCACAACCATCATCGTCCTCTACGCTATCGTCGAAGCCCTTGTGCTCCCCTTCGATATTAAGGGCAGGAGCGCTCGAATGCAGGACCTCCAGTTTATGAGACCAAACGTCGAAGAGCTAGATAGGATGTACAAGCTCAATGTGGACTACTGGGAATCACTTGCTGAGACGTTTCCATCCTACAGAGAGCTGTTTGCGTCTGACCCCGCCGATGAGGTGGCTGCCCATTACCGTAAAGAGGGCCATCTCCTATTCCGTCCAATCGCTCAACGGGCCTTCGCTCAAGCGTCCCGTGTATTGATGGACCGAGGCCACTCTGTCCAGTCTGCGGTTAAGACTCTGAGCCAGATCCCACTCAGGCTTGACGAGAACCCTTGGTTAGGAACCCTCTGGGAACCCGGGACGGAACGTGTCAAAAACAGTCTGGGTGTCCCCTTCATAGAGGCTATAATGCTCTACATGGTCGGAGAACGGCCAAGGGAAAAGTACCGTCGAGATGGAGCTTTACTCGACAGGTACCGGAAGCTCGTAAACGATCCAGGGGCAGCTCTACCTGACCGTGTATGATGGGTGAGCTCACAGTTCTGAAGGGATGCCTTTGGCTGGAAGCGTGGGGCTCTTCGGCCACACTGGTACTGCCGTAATGGTTGATCTCTCAAAGCTCGATGGCAGCCTCGACATCGCATATAGGAGCGATGAGCGACCGATGCTTACGGCGTTTTACGAGCCGTGTCTCCAGGAATCGGTCCTGTATCGACGCGCCGTCGGCTACTTCACGAGCGGTGGGCTAGCGCAGGTGGCACGCGGAGTGGCGCGCCTCATCGACAACGGAGGCCGGATCGAGCTTGTCTGCTCACCCCGACTTGAGGAGGGAGACGTGGAGTCCATTCGGAACGGTTATCGTGCGCGCTCGGAGGTCTTTCGCGAGGCTGCCTCTCGCACGTTCGAATCCGTAGAGGACCGCCTCATTCGAGGACAACTAGAAGGGCTGGCATGGCTGATTTCTGAGGGGCGTCTAGACGTCAAGCTTGCTGTCCGGGTGGACCCCTCCGGCACACCTCTCCATGGGTTTTACCACGAGAAGCTCGGGATCTTCTCCGATAGAGACCCTCCTGGGAATGGGAACCGAGTGGCCTTCACAGGGTCGGCAAACGAGACTCGCGGCGGGCTCATCGACAACTTCGAGTCGGTTGATGTCTACTGGTCGTGGGACTACCCCCAGGGCCGCGTCCAACGGAAGGAGGACCAGTTCACCCGGCTGTGGGCCGGAAAGACAGCAGGCCTAGATATTGTCGACTTCACGGATGCTACAGCCGACATCCTGCGCCCGTATAAGTCGAAGAAGCCACCACAGGCAATTCAACCCGGTGCGCCGAGCAAATGGCGGCACCAAGATGAGGCCGTGGCGGCGTTCCTCAAGGCGGAGCGCGGCGTGCTCAACATGGCTACGGGGACTGGAAAAACGCGCACCGCGCTCCAGATCTGCGACGCGCTCCTCAACCAGGGATCTGTCGACACAGTAATCGTTACTGCGGACGGGACCGATCTTCTGGATCAATGGCATGGCCAGCTTCTTGGCCTAGCGAGCGGTAGGGATCCGTCGCTCAAGCTCCTCCGCCACTACGGTGGACACCACCAGCGCGACTTTTTCGCGCTGAGCCGTAGTGCCGTTCTTCTCATTTCGAGGCCTCAGCTCGCCCCTGCCCTCCGCCGTCTCACAGCCGTTGAAGCAGGACGGACAATCCTCATCCACGACGAGGTCCACCGCCTCGGCAGCCCCGGCAACCGGCTTGATCTCGATGGTCTGTCAGACGCCGTCCGGTTTCGGCTCGGACTCAGCGCGACGCCTGATCGCGAGTACGACGCAGATGGGAACGCGTTCATCGAGGACCATATCGGCCCCGTCCTCTTCGAGTTTGGGCTGGATGACGCGATCCGGCGTGGCATCCTCGCTCCGTTCGAGTACTACCCCCTCATCTACACCCCAGACCAGAGGGACCGGGATCGGCTGAAAGGCGTGTACGCCCGTGCCGCCGCGCGCAACAAAGCGGGGGACCCTATGTCGCAGGAGGAGTTGTGGAGGGAGCTCGCCCGAGTCCACAAGACGTCGGAGGCGAAGCTGCCGGTGTTCGAGGCGTTCCTCACGGACAACCCCCACCTCTTGGAGAGGAGTGTCGTCTTCGTCGAGACGGTGGAATACGGGGATGCGGTCCTCGACATTATCCACGCTCACCGACACGATTTCCACACTTACTTCGGAGGAGAAGACCCGGAAATTTTGAACCGATTTGCACGTGGAGAGATAGAGTGTCTGCTTACCTGTCACCGCCTCTCGGAGGGTATCGACGTTCAGTCCCTCCGAACGGTCGTCCTCTTCTCATCGGACCGAGCGAGACTCGAGACGATCCAGAGGATCGGCCGGTGTCTCCGGGCGGACCCAGGGGACCCGTCCAAAGTGGCCCATGTCGTCGACTTCGTGAGGACGCCCGATCAAGCCGGTTCTGGGCCTAGCGCCGACGATGTCCGCCGCGCATTCCTCCAAGCATTGTCCCAAATCAGACCCGACCCCCCAGATGCTTGACCCAAAGATATCCGAGGCCATCTCGGAGTCCGCGCTCGAACTCGGCCAGCCCTCAGGGCTAGCTGACAAGCTAGTCCGATGGATGGACGACTTGGCCCGCGACGCCGAGACACTAGACGACCGAGATGCTGTGAACCGGCGTCTGGACCTCATCTACGCCGCGGCTGCAACCGAGCATGGCAACGCCAAGGCTGAATAATCATGACTACCGAAGTCAAGCTCCTTGGATGGACATCGAGAGGGCTCCGTTGCCCCGACTGCGACGTGTCCCTTGAGCGGGAGGGGGGCGGGGCGCACCCGCTCGTCCTCTTGCAAATGCCGAACGGGACTGGCAAGACCACTACACTCCAACTCCTTCGCGCAGCCCTCTCCGGCGCAGACGGGTGGGCCACAAGTCCAGACGAGATCCTCCGGTACCAAAAGAAGGGAGGTTCGGAGACAGGCTCCTTTCAGGTCCGCCTCCTCCACAACAGTCGCCCATTGACGGTCACGTTGGAGTTCGACTTCGGGGTCGGTGAGGTCCGGTACTCAACGACGCTCCCTTCTTCTGGGCTCCAGACGGGATTCCACCCGCCCCGGGACCTCCGCCAGTTCTTCCGCCAGTCATTCGTCCGCCTCTTCGTCTTCGACGGAGAGCTCGCGAGCCAGCTCCTTGACGCCCACCATACTGACGCGAGCCGCGCGATCGAGGATTTGTTCCAGCTCGACCTCTTCAAGAGGATTGCCGGTCACGTCGAGGCATACTGGGAACGCGAGACGGACGGTAGGACCGCTAAGACGGAGCAAGGCATGAGCCGCCGCCGCAACGCACTCGATAACCTGAGACATCGCATCGAACAGGTGGAGACTGCTGCGAAGGGAGACCGGACAACTCTCGCTTCGCTTCGTAAAAACCTGGATCGAAAGACCTCACGGTACAAGGACGACCTCTCAAAGAAGACGTCGATCAACAGGAGATTACAGGAGGCCGAGGCCTCGTTCCAGAGGGCGACAGCCGATGTCCAAGCGGTGTCCCAACGAACGCTTCAGCACATCCGGAGTCCTCACGCGCTGTCGGCCTCGTTCGGGGCTGAGATGATCTCGCTCAAGGATCACTTGGACCGGGTCAAGCTGCCCGAGAGTGCGTCCCGCGAGTTCTTCCAAGAGCTAGCTGAGGAGGACGAGTGCGTCTGTGGGCGGGCGCTCGACAGCGAGACGCGGGCAGCTATCGTCCAACGTGCTAGTCGCTATCTCGGCTCCGATGATGTGGCGCTGCTCAACACGCTTAAATCGGAGGCCGCTGCCGCTCTCGGGGACGACCCGTCGCGCTCGTCCCGCATCCTCGACCGTCTACTCACCGAGATCGGCGAGGCCGTTGAGACTGAGAACCTGACACGGAACGAACGGGAGTTGATCGAGCGCGAGGGGGTCCAGGATGACCCCACTCTGGAGGCGGCCATGAAGGAGCTCCATGAATTGGAATCCGAGGTGCGCACTCTGAGCGAGCGGGTCGAGAAGTACGATGCATCGGCAGATTCAGCCCCTGACGACAAGACCCTCAGTCTCAAAGAGCTCCGCCGCCGATTGGACAAGGCGGAGACGGAGTACGCCGAGGTCACCCAGACCCTCGCGCTCAAGGAGAAACGGGACGTTCTCATACGCCTACTCTCAAAGAGCCAAGAGCGCGCCCGGAGAGCACTCGGGCTCCAGATTTGTGCCGAGGCGAATAAGAGGATCGAGGTTCTCATGCCCGACAACGACATTCGAATCCGGAGCGTGGACCGCTCGATCTCGCTCGAAGGACAGCGGGGCGGGAGCCAGGGCGAGACGCTCGCGGTTGCGTACGCCTTTCTCGCGACGCTCTTCGACCGGGCCAACTTCCAACTCCCGTTTGTCGTCGACAGTCCAGCGGGCGCCATCGACCTCACGATCCGTCGCGAGATCGGGCGACTCGTCCCAAGGCTCGCCGAGCAGTTTGTCGCGTTCACCATTTCCAGCGAGCGGCAGGGGTTCGTACCCGCGCTCGAAGGAGCGTCTCCGGACATCCTTTTCCTGACCCTCTTCCGGAAAGGGAACGCAGATCTCGACGCGCGAGCTCGCCAAGAGCTGGATGTCGAGGAGACCGGCGACGGACTCTTGGTGCGAGGACGCGGTTTCTTTCACTCCTTTCAGCTCGACTCCGAGCCCGCCGATGCCGTTCAGGCTCCGTAGAGACGCCCGGTCCTGGTTCTCGCACCTTGAGAGGGGGTTTGGAAAAGGAGACACAGGCCCTGCCGCGCCCCTTTTCGACATGTACTACCTCTGCCTCATGGCCGGTCTCGCGGCAGGGGAACCACTCTCTGACCTCACTGTCGCGGATACCTCAGAGCTCGTCGACAATTTCCCTGGGGAGTACCGTGAGAGAGGACGGCTCATCATCGCATTCTTTCTCAGCCGCGAGCTCCGGCAACTCGGCGTGAAGCTCACTGAACGCGACGCGCTTCACTCTACGATCTCTAGGCTCGTCGACCCCAACAGCTCGTCTTGGCTCAGCGACGAAGGGATGAGGCGAATGAACCAGTACGCACACGGCGGATTCGACGTGCTTGTAGCCCGTTTCGACGACAAGCCCCGTCACATAGAGACTTTCTTGCCGATGTACGCCGAGATTATCCGCACCGCCCAAGACGATGCGTGACCTTGACCCTGTCCTCCCGAAGGAGGAAGCTCTCAGCTGCCTGCAATTAACCCCGTCAAGCGGGGCTTGGGGCCGGGTCTCAATGAGCGGCTAGCAAACGAGGTGACGCCGTGCTGTAGGCACCATTTGGGATTTCTCATCCGACCTTTTTCTTACAAATCGTTGGGGCGCAACGATTTTATCGATTTCTGCTGTACAATCGCACTGCAGAGGTCAGGAGTTCGAATCTCCTTGGCTCCACACGCTAAAAACGCCGCTCTCTACATGAGAGCGGCGTTTTTGCGATCTATCAGATCCTGCTCGCCCGGGTCGCGCATTGGCGGTCACGGCACATTCACGGCAAGACAGTGCGTTAACGTGCTCTCCAATGCGTTGTGGCCCTCTGACGTAGGGCACGGTGCCGCTCTCCGCTTCCGCCTCCAGACGACAGCCCGATGCCCCCGTACTTCACTTGGCCCACACGGGCTGACCTCAATCTAGCCGAGACGCTCGTCCAAGAGGCGTGGCCCTCGCTCGCGGGGTTCGCATGGGAACGCTACCAAGCCGAAGGCCGTGGCCTCGTCGCGTACAACAGCGACCAGCAGAAGCCGAGTGAAAGCGGGTTGACCTTCCCACGGTTCAGGTACGTGATCCCGAAGCCTGGGGAGTCGTTCCTGCGATCCATCGGGTTTGACATCTCGCGCATGGTGGCGGAGTACGACCCGAAGACGGAAGTCGTGTTGCTCTTCTCCCGTGTCTACAGCGAGATTGACCGGAAAATGAGAGAACGGTGGGACTCCGACGAGACCAAAGTCCTGCCGCCGATCGTGACGCTCGGGATCTACCGATTCGAGCCCGCCCCGCCTCTGGCGCGTGGTACTTACGCGAACTAAGCGGACTCCAAGCGGGCAGGCGGGAGGGGACGAAGGGGAAGAGCGCAAACCCGGGACGGCCGCAACGGACGAGCCATGCAGTCGGCGGTCACTCGTTGAGGAGCTTGTTCAGCGCGACGAAGACAGCCTCAAACCGGTTGAGGGCGTCATCAAGCCCGGGGAGCTCTTGTACGAGTTCGGCTGAGTGCTCGACCAAGTAGCGAGCCGGGCTGTAGTGGTCGAACTCGGGCACGGTATCAGGGAGCGAAGCAAAATGCCGCTCAGCCTCCTTCACTACGCGGATGGTGGCATCGGCGGGGCGGGCGGCCGGTAGTTCCTGTCCCTTACTCAGCCCGTAACAGTGGCGCAGGAGTTCGACGTAGAGCGGGCGCCCGAGCACGTCCTCAATGTCTGCCTCTGGCTGCCCGGCGAAGGCATCGACCGTCAACACATGTCCAGCACGGAGCAGATCGCTCTCACGGAGCCGGTGAACCTTCCCTTTGTCGCCCTGCCCGTAGTCGGTAAGAGCGGCGACATGGACACCCTTTCCGACGAAGAGCGAGACGAACCCGCTGATCTTGTCGATGCTCCCTGCCGGGGTCAACACCCACCGCCTGTCGAGGGGCGTCCGCTTCCGTTGGCGGAGCAGGTCCGAGGCCCACTGGAGGTAGAGGACGTCCGATGGCCCCTCCACGAGGACCACGTGCTCCCCGACGAAGAGGGTCTGGGCGATCTCGTACCCGAGCGCGGCTTGGAGAGGGAAAAGGGTGTCTCTGTCTGTAGCAAGGACATCCTCGCTCACCTTCGTCCCGAGCACCTCGTCGTTCCGGACCACGTCCTCGACGGTCCGGACTGACAGCAGGCGTCCGGGATCGATCATGAACGGCGAGTGAGTCGTGTAGAGCACCTGGTGGTGTGGGGCGAGCTGCTCGTTCATATACCGGAGCAGGTCCGCCTGGGCCTTCGCATGGAGGTTCAAGCCTGGCTCGTCGAGGAGCAGGACGATGGCGCCGGGGTACCGCTCCTTGACCTGCGAGAACCACACGAGGAACGAGAAGAACCAGACGAACCCGGTGCTCCTGTCGTCGAACGGGACGGTCGCCCCGTGTCGCTCATTCTTGATTCGCGTCCTGAAAATGAACCCGGAGTTGAACGGGAACGGGTCATCCGGCTTCGCGGCGTCGAACCGGAAGTCGATGCTGAGGTGCTTGTTCTGACTCCAGTACTTGAAAATCTGCCGGGTGAGCCGGTTTGAGACCGCCTCCAGCTTGGCCACGAGTGGCTCGAACTGAGTGATCGACTGAATGTCCTCGACGCTCGTCCCGGCCATCTCCAAGAGCGCTTCGAATATCCAGTCGGACATCTTCAACTGACCTGACGCCTTCCGGGCTGCGATGTCGTTGAGCGAGACAGACCCGTCCATAGCCGCGTAGCTCCCGAAATAGAGGAACGTCGGGAGCCGATCGGACAGCAGTTGTTGAACGGCAGCGATGGAAGAACCGGAGGGGAACGCCTGCTGGAGCCGCTGGTGGAGGGCCTCCTGACGCTCCGAACGGGGCTCGGTCGCAGAGACTCTCTGAATGAGTTCATGGACGTTGCTCACGTCCTTCAGCTGTTCGGATTCCTCGGTCCATAATCCGGCCGGTTCTATATAATTCTGAACAATCTTATCATAGTTAAGATTGACATTCCATTGAACTTTGTTGTCGTGCCCTTTCTTGACGGTAATACTATTTGAGGATAGGCCGCCCTCGCCTGTGATCTCAGTTACAGCTGCGATGTCCGCCTCGTCTAGCTCCCAGCTCGTCGTCAGGACGTCGTTCGGCCGGTCCTCTTCCGTGTATTCGAAGTAGGTCATCCGGGGGAATTCCAGCTCCCCGAATTGCCCCTCGGCAGCGACAACGGGCTTCAACTTCGCAAGAGCAGTCAGGACAGCCGTCTTCCCTGACTCGTTTTTGCCCACGAGGCAGGTCACGTCGCCAACCGAGAACTCTTCGGTGTCATGGATGCTTTTGAAGTTCTCGATCCTTACCGTTTTGAGAATCATAAGGTCGTTGGGAGGCCGATCCAAGGAAGATATGAGCGAGGCACGCGCTGGCGAGGGTAGGTACCCTCTTCCTATCGCTCAAGGCTCCTAGCATCAATGACGCTCGGGTTCGAGCGGCAATACTACCCGATCCAAGGCTCGAACCCGAGCGCGATCGCGCCCTCTCGGAAGCGCGATCGCGCCGGGCCGGCGGCGAGGGCCGCGGCGTCTCGCCAGTATCCGAGCGTCGTCGCGGCGTCGGCGTGCCCGGCGAGCACCTGGACGACGGGCACGGGCCAGCCGAGCAGCAGCAGGTAGGTGATGTAGTGCCCCCTGAGCGCGTGCAGGTTGAGCGCGGACGGCACGCCCGGCGTCTGGGCAGCGGCGGCGACGCGCGCGCGCCTGACGGCCCGTGTGAGGTTCGACGACGAGACGCGGCGAGGACGGCCCAGCATCGTTCCGCCCGGCCCGAAGAGGGGTGCCCGGCCGTCAACAGCTCGCGCGAGGGCGGCCTCGGCTGTTTTCAGGGCGAGAGGACTGAGCTGCACGGCACGGTCGCGGCGACCCTTCGGCCGGAAGTCGAGGCCGTCGCGCGCCTCGGTCTTCGCGCGGATCGTCACGGTGCCGGCGTCGAGGTCCACGTCGGCCGCCTGCACGGCGACGAGCTCGCCGCGGCGGAGGCCCGTCGCGAGCGCAAACGTCACGGCGCCGGCGAGGTGGACCGGCTCGGCATCCCGCACCGCGGCGAGCACGACGCCGAGCGCGTCGGGCATCACGAACGGGAGCGTCCGGCCGTCGGGCCTCGGCCGCGGCACGTCGTCGACGGGGTTCGACCCCAGCGCGCCCCGGCCGACCTCGGCGTTGAAGAACGCCCGGAGGTGCACCCAGGCGTGCAGCCGGCTCGACGCCGTATTGCCGACGGTCGAGACGAACGCCGACACGTCGCGGGGCAGAACCTCGGACGTGAACGTGTGTGGCGGGAGCGTCGCCTCGAACCGGGTGAGCACCGAGCGGTAGTTCCGGGCCGTCTCCGGGCTGCTGTCGTGGCGCGCGAGGAACGCCTCGACGGCTGCTGCGACGGTCGCGCGCGCGCTCCGCGTCTGGGGCGCGTTGGGCACGTCCTCCCACGGGGACCACTCGCCCCGGAGGTACGGGCCCGTGAACACGGTCGCGGCCCGGTCTGTGACCGCCTTCACCGGCCGGCCGGTCGCGGTCGTGTGGTTCGGGTCGGTCCGGCCCATCACGAGCAGGTCGCGAGTCTTGCCCGCGTGTCGGAACCGTAGGGTCCAGCCCCCCGGACGCTTCTCAATGAGCGTCGGCGGGCGGCGGAGTTGGAGGGGCGGGAAGGTGGGCATCAGTAGCCAGCCGGCGCGTGGGCCGGGATGGGGTCCGTGAGGAAGCGGGTCAGCGCCTCGGCGGTCGCGATCCGGTCGGACGCCTCGTCGAGGTACTCGATGACGTACCACGCGAGCGCGGCGCGGACCGCCTCTTCCCCTTCCAGCGCGACGGCGAGCGCGATGGGAAAGTGAACCGGCCCGTCTGGGGAGTCAAAGGCCAGCGTCGCCGTGAGCCCGCCGGCCGGCACCGGGCGCGTGTCGGGGTCGCCGATGGGGTCGAGCCCGCCCGTGTCGGGCGCGGTGCCCGGGGCGTGGAAGACGAGGCGGGGCGCGTCGAGGGCGAGCGCGTCCGTCCCGAGGCGGGCCCAGCGTGCGACGGACGGCGGGACGATGTAGCTCGCGAGCGAGTCGAGGGCGCAGGCCAGGGCATCGGAACCGGAGCGGAGCCGGCGCAGGCGGCGGGGCGTCGAGGTGTGGGGCATGACGGTCGAGGGAGAGAGAGCGAGAGAGGCGGCCCGTTCGCTTTCCCGAGGACCGGGAGCGGACGGGCCAGCGAGGGCGCTACGCGACGGCGCTGCGGGCGCGGAGGGCGGGGCGGGGCGCACTGTCGGCCGGCGGCCGGGCGCGCGTCACGACCACGTAGCCGGCGGCCTTCACGCACCGGGCGAGGCGGGCCTTTTCCTCGTACCGGCGGAGCGCCTTCAACTCGCCGTCGAGCGCGGTCACGGCGTCGGAGTATTCCCACGTCCGGCGGGTGCGGAGGGCGAGCGTGAACCCGGCCCGCCCGTCCGGGGCGGGCACGTCGGCGGTCGCGCCGTCCTCGTCGAGCAGGGCGGCGTAGATCGTCGGTTCCAGCGCGGCGATTTCGGCGTCGAGGGCGCGGCGGTCGGCCTTGAGCCGGAGGTAGCGGGCGAGGTCGTCGGGGTTGTCGAGCGAGCGAAGCATGGTCGGGAGCGCCCGCGGAGGGCGCGTCAGAAGCGTGCCGGTAGCGGCGCGGGGGGAGGGAGCGCCCGGCCGGCCAACCCGGCCGGGCGTGAGAGTCAGGCGGCGAGGCGCGACCGTGCCGAATGCAGCGGGAGCACCGGCGCGGCGCGGCGGTCCGGGGGGCTCAACTCGCAGTCGATGCAGACGGCGCCGAAGATGGTCGTGTAGGCGCCACAGTGCCGGCACGGCTTCGCAGGCGGGAGCGCCGGGCTCCATTCGTCGAGCGGTGTCTCGTCGCCGGTGGGCTCGCCGCCGATGCAGTGGCCGGAGCCGAAGCGGGTGCCGTCGAGGTAGTCACGCATGGTCGTTCGGGAGGGCGCGCGGGGCCCGAGGGCGGCCCAGCGTGCGAGCGGTTCAGGCGTGGAAGGCGAGCAGTTCGGGCGTGTCGCACGCGAAGTAGAGCGCGTCGTAGCGGCTGCACTGAGCGTCGAACCCGATGGACGTCTCGATCTCTTCGAGCACGTCGAGCGTGCACTCCATCGGCGAGCCGTCAGCGCGGCGGACGGTGCCGATGGTGTAATGCCCGCGCTCGACTTCGGCCGTGACGAGCAGGTCGCCGTAGACGGTGGAGAGGGCGAGGGTGAGTTCGAACATGGGAGGTACCGGGTTGGCCCGTAGGCCGGTGAATGGGTGGCGTTGCAGCGCCGTCGTTGTTACCGATTTGGTCAATATACCGAATCGGTCACGGGTGGTTTCGTCCGTCCGTAACTTTTTTACCGATCCGGGATATATTTTGTCGATCCCCATTCTCCGCCGCCGCCGTGCCCTCTCCCGAACTGCTCACCCTTGCCGCCCTCCGCCAAGCCGCCGTTGATGCCGTCGTGGCCGACGGAGGCACCCAGACGGCCCTTGCCGTCCGCCTCGGCGTTACACCCGGCGCCGTCAGCCGCGCCCTTAAAGAAGTCGGCGGGAGCCGCGCCGCGTTGCAGGCCCGCATCGTCGAGACGTTGACCGGGCACCGCGTCGAGGAACTCGACGTCCGCTACCAGCTCATCCGGTCGGACTCGGCGGCGTAGCGTCGGCCGGGGCTGCGTCGGTCGAGAGCGGAGCACACAGAGAAGCCCCGCCGCCCTGCAAGGCGACGGGGCTCCCGGTACAGCCGTCCCACCGTTCGAGGGGCGAGGCGGCCTTGTCTGTTATGCCCGCATGGCTGGCCCTGTTTCCGGCGCGACTTACGGGTGCCACACCCGCCTGTCCGTGAGTGCCGAGGTTAAGTCCGCAAGGCCGCCGGACGGCTCGACCAGCTCTGTCTCGAATGTGAGAACACTGTCAGCGTTGAGCGCGCGTAGTTCGAGCGTCGCGTGCAGCCGTTTGGGAGCTGCCCCTAAGCCAGATGGAAACTCGGCCACCGCGCGCGCTGTCGCCCTGCCCGATCCACTCACGATCAAGTCGTGCTCCGAGACGAGGACGTTCCTGTTCGTGGCGTTTCCCTTGAACCCGGGGTTGAGTAGCACCGGCTCCATCCCGTCGCCCTTGAGCTGTGCCCAGAACAGGTGCGCGGGAAAGATGATCTCCCCACTGCCGATCATGATAAAGTAGACCGTCCAGTCCACTACCCACATGGGCGGCCTGCCGTGGAGCTCCCATCCGCTGACATCCTGAAGGCTGAGTTCGACCATCGCGCCCAACAGGTGCCCGTCGATGCGCGGGGCGAGCGGAGCAAGCAGCCCGACGATCTCAGAGCGTTTCGCTGAGCGCGTACGCGTCCCCTCCCGCATCGGCACATCGTGCTCGAACCCCCGCGTGTCGTGCTCCTTTCTCACGACGTACGGACAGGCCGACGTGTCGAACAGCAAGGCCATAACCGGGGTGTCCCCGTGGTAAGCGACCCGGGACAGGGTAAGGGCCGGTACACCCTGATCAAAGTGCTTGGACACCTGCGCGTACCAGTCGCCCTGTTCTTCCTTCGCCGCACCGGGCACCGAGGCCCCGTCCTCGTCAACTCCAATGACCCATACGATGGGCTGTCCCCGCATCTCGTTCGCGTGCGCCGCGAGCCGCCGGGCGATCCTCGGGTAGTCGGTCGGCCACTCGCGCTTCGCCTCGATGAACGAGTCCTCGATGCGATGCCCGGCCTCGACACGCGCGGCCGTCTGCATCGCGAGCGCTTCCAGCTGAAGGGCTGTCATGCGATAGCCTGCATCCCGAGTTGGGGCACGGGCACTGCACCGGCGAAGCCGAGGCGCCGCGCGCCGGCCGTGTAGATCGCCCAGGCGTGCGGCACGTCGGCGGCGTCGAGGCCGTGCACTTCCCGGAGCGTCTCGGCGGCCACGTCGGCCGCGGCCTGCCCGACGGCCCACTCAGGCACGACGAGGAACGCCTCGACGTCGGCCGCGGCGGCGTCGACGGTCTTGGCAGGCCGGATCGTGCGCCGGCCGTTGGCTTCGCGCACGGCGTCGAGCATGGCCTCTCGCATCTCAGGATCGGCCGTCGACAACGGGGTCACCGTGCCATCGGCCGTGCCGCACGGCAAGGGATTGAAGCGAACTGGGCGGGCGTTCATAGCCGAATGGTAGCGGACGGGCTCGGCGTGTGCGTGCAATGAAGCGGGAAGTAGGACAGCCGCGCGCTCGTTACGACGACTCGGAAGGCTTGAGCAGCGACTCGCGCACCTCCTTGAAGACGTGCCCCAACGCGCGACCGACCATCGACCCCGATGCAATTCCGAACAGGCCAACGTAAAACCACAGCCGAAGCACGCGGGCCCGAGATAAGTCACCGGCTTGTAGGGCCTGAGCATACTCATCCAAGAAGTCGCGGTACATCGGATCTAGTCGTCGCGTCACCATTTTGGGGGGAAGGAAACGGAACAGCCGAGCAACTCGGGCACCAGGGGCGAGCCGCACGCGCTTCGATTTTTCTCTGTCGGCACGCTTACGGCGTACACGAGCACCGGACTTAATCGGGCTAAGGATTTCGAGCACGCTATCTGCTCCAAACAGGACTGATAGAATTTTATCAGTCCTGTTCAGTACAGATAGTTCATTCTGTACACCGTCCACTAGCCGACGCAGCCGCCTTTTCTCCCTATCGGAAGCAAGGACCATAGACGTTTCGTAGTGTCTGGCCTGCTTTTGTAGATGGTAAACCTTTGGCGCGCGACGGTGCTGGCTTGTGTTCGCCAAATACCTGGCCAAAGCCATAGTAAATATAGCAGATGCAATTCCGGCCAACATAGGTATAGCCGCACCGCCGCTCGTCAAGTCTATCGACCAGTGGGTGAACGGCATAGTCACCACAAAGCCACCTGCGAGGCGCAGACCCGAAAATCCACTTGCCATCTGCTCATACCACGACCTGAGTGCATTGGAGCCATGCCCGGTCGCGCGGTACTTACGTCGCGGCGGGCCTTGCTGTCCCGGTGCAGCCTCCTCTGTCCACGAGCTGATGAGACCCTTGTCTTCCATTCGATCAAGCGTGACATAGACAGTACCGCGCTTGAGGGCCCCTTCAGACGCTCGGACTAGTTCGAGCCCGTACGAGTCGCCCAGACTCGTGAGGAGGTCGAGGACCGACGCCTCCTTCGGTGAGATTTTAGGGACGGTCATGAAGTGCCGTGCTGATGTGCTCGCATTGTAAGACATTCTCCCCGAGCACGTCAAGCCCTCCACGTCTACTATCGGCCGGCCGCCTCAGAACGCCCCGAGCGCGCCCAGCGAAGCGAGCCAGAGCCGCAGGGCTGGGCGGGCAACGGGAAGCGTCCGGTGCCCGAAGCGGAACGCCTGCAGCTCGCCAGCCTCGATCGCGGCGCGGACCACGCGCGGCCTCGTCGCACCGGGGCGCGAGCGCCGCGGCGATCTCGTCGGGCTGGACTGTGGGCCAAGCGGACGGTAACGCCGCGGCGAACCACTCGGCAAATCCGGCGGGGTGGGGTGCCCGCCTGACGGGCCGTGCTCAGCAAGCGACTCTCTCATCTGCGAGCCGTCGGGTTCGGGGCGAATGGATCGTAACGAGCACGGGCAGCGCGTCGCGCCGCTGCACCTCCGCCGTCCACGCCAGTTGCTCGGCGGTGTCGGAGCCCGCGGCGAAGGTCCGGATCTCGCACGGCCGCCAGCGGCGCGCGTCGGCGTCGGCCGTGCGGGACCGTGCGGCGGCGTCGCGGTCGAGGCGGCGCATTTGGGCGTCGAGACGCTCGATGTGACGGATGGACCTGTTCACGGGGCGGTCGGGGATGTGCCCTCGGTGCCGGCCGTGCCGAACCGGAGGGCGAGGAAGTCGAGCGCCGTCTTGTGGTCGAGCAGCGCGGCGAGGTGCTCGGTGATCGCCCGCAGGACCTCGGGGTTCTTGCCCGACACGTCGGCCGGGCTGACCTTCTCGAAGAAGAGCGCCGAGGCGCGCCGGATGTCGCCCTCGACCCACGCGGCGAACTCGCCCGCGCGCGCCTCGGGGGCCAGCGCGAGCGCGTAGAGGCGGAACGTTTCGGAAAGATCGCCGCCCTCCCGAACCGACGTGCGCCAGTTGCGAAGCGACCGATCGGTCACGCCGAAGCGGGCGCACGCGGCGGCGTCGCCGTGGATCGTGGCGTAGAGGAGGATCTGGGCGCGGTCGTCGTTGTCGGGTTGGCGCTTGCTCACGGTGGTTTGGGGCGGAACGTGGGGGCGGGCGTCAGAGGGTGCGGCGTTCGCGGAGGCGCATGACCTCGACGAGCTGCCGCTCGAAGTCGACGCGCTGCGAGGCGAGGGCTTGCTCGACGGCTGCGCGGACCTCGGGACCGGCGCCGGCACCGATGTTCACGACGGGCGCGAAGTGGAGCACGACCGCCGGCGCGGCTGCACCCGACTGCCCGCCACGGTCGGGCCCAGACGCGGCGAGCATCGACGGGGCGAGGGCGGCGGCGCCCATACTCATCGAGAACCCGTTGCCGAGCGTGCCGCGCGCGTCGCCCATCGCCGACGTCAGCGCCGAGACGAACGGGCCCGACGTGATGCCGGCCGCGGCCGTCCGAACGAGCGCGCCGCCGGTGCGGTCGAGGTCGGAGAGCGGGCCGCGCCGGGCCGGGGAGAAGGGGAAGAACTCCCGGACCGTCCCCATCACGCCCGAGACCGTCGAG
The DNA here is from genome assembly GCA_036399715.1 of Rubricoccaceae bacterium. Taxonomy (GTDB): domain Bacteria; phylum Bacteroidota; class Rhodothermia; order Rhodothermales; family Rubricoccaceae; genus DASVSE01. The sequence goes on along the minus strand of DASWMO010000117.1, from coordinate 8,648 downwards.
TAGAGCGACGAGGCCGCGCCCTTGATGCCTTCGATGAACGTGTCGATGAGCCGCCGGCCCGAGTCGGCCAGGCTGAACCCGGTGAAGAACGATTTGACGCGGTTCCACATGGCCTCGATCCGCTCGCCCGTCGCCGTCGCGCCGCTCTTCAGCGCCTCCCACGTCCTCACGCCGGTGTCCCACACGAACGAGAACACCGCGGCGGCCGTCGCGAGCGCCGCGACGAACGTGACCACGGCGCCGACGAGGAACACGACGGGGGCCGCGACGAACGCGAGGGCAACGTACCCGGCGATCTTCGTGAGCCAGCCGCCGACGGTGGCGAGGTGCGGCGACAGCTTCTCGAACATCGCGGAGAAGCCCGCCCGCAGCGGGGCCGTCTTCGCCCAGAGGTCCGAGACGGTGTTCCGGACCCACTCGATGCCCGTCTGCACCTTCGCCCAGCCCTCGGCGAGCTTGTCGACGGCCCACGTCCGGAAGGGCTCGGACGCGGCCCACGCTGCCCGCAGGCGCGTCGTGACGGACTCGACGGCCGCACGGGCATCGTCCCACGCCTTCGAGAGCGTCGCGCCCGTCCACGCCCGTAGAGGGGCCGTCGCAGCCCATCCGGCCTGAATCTTGTCCCAGAGCGACTGGGCCCGGTCGCGGACCGCCCGGAACCTGTCGGCGACCCAGACGAGGGCCTGCCCGAGGCGCTGCCCGAACGCGGCACCCGAGGCCGTCAGGCGTGCGATCTGCCCGATGCTGGGCTCGGACTGCGTCGTCAGCCCCCGGAAAAAGCTCTTGGCCGTGTCCCACACCCGACCGAGCGCGGCGCCGATGGGGGCGACGGCCGCGCCGATGCGCTCGAAGACGGGCAAAAGCGGCGCGGCGCCCGCCTTGATCCCGGCCCACAGGCTCCCAAACCACGCTTTCAACGGGGCCCAGTATTTCCAGATCGTGAACGCGGCGGCGCCGATGCCGACGGCGATCCACGTCAGCGGGTTCGCGAGCGCGGCCGTCGTGAAGCTCCACATCGCCGTCGTCGCGCCTCGGAGGCCGGCGACGACGCGCCCCTGAGCGGCCGTCGCGAGCGTGCGGAAGGAACCGGCCGACGCCGCGTTGCCGGCCGTCATGAGGCCGTTGGCGCTGTTGTAGGCGCGCGATCGCGCGACGAGGCGGCCGAACCCCTCGGCGAGCTTGCCGGCCTGCTCAATGCCCTTGCCCATCCCCTCGGCGAGCCAGCCGAAGCCGATGAGGGCGGGGCCGGCCGCGGCGGCGACGGCGGCGATGCCGACGGCGACGTTCTGAACCGGCGGGGACAGCCCGGCGAAGGCCGTCGAGGCGTGCGCGAGCGCCCCGGTCGCCGTCGCGAGGAAGGGCGTCACGTTGCGCGCGAACGCCTGCCCGAACGGGACGAGCGCCATCTGGGCGTCGTCGACGGCGTTGACGAACGGTTCGAGCAGACTGGGCGCGGCGGTCGGCAAGCGGCTCAACTCTCCGAGCAGCGTCGTCGTGAACTCCCGGACGGGGACCGTGGACAGCTCGCGCCCGGCGAACGCCCGTTGCAGTGCGCCCGAGATGGCCGGGGCGCGTTCGCGGATGACGTTGAGGTTTTCGGCCGTGACCTTGCCGAGAGACTGAATCTGGGTGAACTGCCGCACCACCTCGGCGAAGTCGTCTTTCGTCCCGCCCGTCGTCGCGAGGGCGTTGCCGACGAGCCGAATCGAACGCTCGGCGGTCGCGGCGTCCATCCCGACGGCCTGGAGCGAGACGGACGCGCCGACGGCCTCGGCGTACCCGAGCCCCGGCGCACGGGCGATGACGCGCAGGCGCTCCATCTGCCGGCCAGCCTCGGCGGCGCTGCCGGTCACGGCCGTGAGCCCGCTCCGCAGCCGGTCGAGGCGGCCCGCGGCGAGCACCGAGCCCGTCGCGAACCCGACGAGCGGGGCCGTGACGCCGGACATGAGCGAGCGCCCAACGTCCTGAGAGGTCCGGCCGATGGACTGCAACCGCGCGCCCGCCGCCGTCGCTCGCGCGGCGAACGTGTTGAAGTTGCCCGCCGTCCGCGCGAGCGGCGTCGAGAGCTGATCGTTCAGGACGAGCGTGAGCCCGGCGCGGAAGTTTCTCATCGGGCCGGGGCGTCGAGCGCGAGCGCGTGGAGGGCGACGAGGCAGGCATGGGCCGCGACGTAGCAGCCGGGCGCGTCGCCGGCCTGTGTCGCCCGGACGGCGGCCTCGGCGTAGACGCGGAGCGCAGCGCGGGCCTCGGCGGCTGGGGGCGGCGTGGCGAGGTCCGACGGGCGGGCCGGGCCGTAGGTCTCGAACGCAGAGCGCGAGCCGAGGACGGCCGCGGGCGGGGCGGCGAGCGCGCCGGACTGGAAGGCTCCCCACGGCGCGTCCGTCAATCCGTCGGGCTGCGGGAGCGCGTCGAGGGCGAGGGCGAGGGCGGCCTCGTCGAGGCCGGGGACCGGGACGAACCCACGGTTGAGGGCGTCGATCTCATCGGGCCCGAGGTGGGCACCCAGCACGTCGTAGACGGCGAGGTAGTGCCGGCGCCAGGCAGAAGCCCAGTCGCGGACGGTGCGGCGCGTCGGGCGCGGGGAAGAGTTGGGGTGCGGGCTCTTAAGCATGGCGAGAGGCTAGCAGGCGGTGCGACGGCGGACGGGGAGCACGGCGAAGGTTGCCGGGGCGCGGAGGGCGAGCCAGACGAGGCGTGCGGCGTCGCGGCCGTGCTCGGAGGTGCGGGCGGTGTAGCCGGTCCGGCGGGCGAGTTCGTCGGCGTCCCACTTCGGCGCGCGGACGGGCTCAACAAGGCGGACGGCGAGGCCGACGTCGGCGACGTGCTCGGCGTAGAGCGACGTGAGCCCGTCGACGCGGCCGACGGACCGAGCGATGCGGTCGCGCTCGCCGCGGCCGGCAGCCCCGTGCCGGGCGTAGATCGGGAGGGCTCGGGCGTCCTCGATGCAGACGAGGGCGACGGGGCGGCCGTCGTGTCCGGCGTGCGCGAGGGAGTAGATGCGGCGCAGGACGTGCATCGGGCGCAGCGTCTCGATGGCGACGAGGGAGCCGGCTTCGGCGCGGGCCGCGGGGTCGAAGATGGCAAGGCCGGTCCGTTCGCCGGGGTCGAGGCCGACGACGAGACCGCGGGCCGGGGCGGGGCGGTCAGGCATCGGGAGTGAGGTAGACCTCGACGAGCGCGAACGAAGTCGTCAGCCCAGCGACCTCGACGGACACACGGCCCTCGTCGGGCGGTCCGGTCACAACGCCCGCTCCGATGGGCGTCAACACGCGCGAGCCGAGCACGAGCTCGCGCGCACCGTTCACAGCGTTCACATCGCTCACAGACTGCTCAGAATCGGCGCGGACGGGCACGCCCGGTGCGACTCCGTTGTGAGCGGGTAGCTCGGCCCCGTTCACAACACCGGCCCCATCTCCCCCTACCCCCCCCCAAGTAGAAGGGTTGTGAGCGTTGTGAAGGGTGTGAGGGTTGTGAACGCTGTGAACGTTGTGAAGGGACTGGGCGAGGGAGACCGAGTAGCGGCCACGTCCCAGCTTGCGGACGCCGGACTCGTGGTCCCGGGCCATCTTGCCGACGAGGTGCCGGACGTTCGAGCCGTCGCCCTTGACGACGCCCGGATGCTCGGCGCGCAGGGCATCGACGACTTCGCGGAGGGCCAACCCATCGGGCCCAGCATCGGCGAGGACAGCACGGACCGCCTGCCTCTCGGCCGACGCCTCGACGGTGGATGCGTCGCCGCGGTACACCCACGTCGTCAACTGGTCGTCCCATGCGAGCGCGGCGGCGGTCTCTTCCGTGTCGCGCCCGCGGACGTATAGGCGCGCCCCGCTCTCGCCGGCCACGGAGGCGCGCGTGAGGACGGCGACCGTATCGAACGCGCCCGTCAGTCCCGTCGAGCCCGAGACGAGGTCGAACGGGTCTTCGGCGGCCGACGCCTCCCGCTTGCTCGCGTGGTGGACGGCGACGACGGCAACGCCGGGCATCCGCTTCGGGAGGTCCCCAAACGGTGCGGCGCCGTCGTAGTCCGCGTCGTACATCGCGACGCCCTTCCCGCCCGGCGCGCGGACGCGCTTGAGCGTGTCGATGACGACGAGGCGGGTATCGGGATGGAGCGCGACGAACGCGGCGATGCGGTCAGCCCCAGCCTGACCCGTCGGCCACTCGGTAGCGATGTGGAGCAGCTCGGGCACGGCCGCGTTGGGTAGCATCCGGCGCACGGCCTCTTGCAGCGTCCGGAGGCTTCCCTCGAGCGCGATGTAGAGCACGCGCCCCTGCTCGACGCGGATGGAGCCGAGCGCGCAGCCACCCGAGGCCAGGGCAACCGCGACGTTGAGCATCAAGCGGCTCTTCCCCGTCTTCGGCTTCGCAGCGAGCAGCGTAGACCCCTCCGGGATCACGAGCGGCACCGCCCAGCGCACAGCTGGAAACTCTCGCGCCATCAGGTCGCGCGCCGTCATCACGTCGCCGAAGTCGTCAGGCGGTGCAGCCTCGGCGTCGGCCGCGACGGCACGCGCGGCCGTGATCCGCCGACGCGGGGCGGTGAGGACTGGCTCCGCAGGGGGGACCGGCTCGCCCGCGCGCATCCGCTCGACGGCGCGCGTCTCGGCGGGGGGCGGGGCAAACTCGCCTTGCTTGCCGAACGGGTTGGGAATGCCCGAGAGGTCGAAGCCGTCCACCGCGGCCGGATCACGGCCGCGGCGCTTCTGGGAACGGTCCACGCTGGGATCGCTCACTTGCCTGTCCTGCCCGCCCGGCGGCGGATGAACGCCTCGACCGCCTCGGGCTCGAACCGGCGGGCTCCGCGGCCCCGGGCCCCGATCCGCGAGAATGGGAGTTCGCCCATCGCGACGAGCGTCTCGACCGTCCGCTCGGAGACGCCCAGCCGTTGGGCGACGCCGCTCAGGTCGAGGAGCGGGGGCGCCGACGGGGGCGCCGACGCGAGCTCCTGGCGGACGACGTGGATCACCCGGTCGGCGATCTGGGAGATGAGGGCGTCAACGTCGAGCGGGGCGGGCGGGGCGGCGGGGTCGAGCATCTTCGGCGGCCGGAGGCCTGTGCGGTTGGCGGTGCACAAGTCTCCGACGAGAGGGCCCCGCCTCTGGCGAGCACGGCGAGCACGGCGAAGAACGCCCCGGAATATTTCAGCGCCGTGCGCCTTCCTCCGGGCTCGGCCTAGCTTCCCCGCTCCCCGCCCACACGATGCCACCTCCGCCCCAGCGTTCCAGCTCCGCCGCGGCGTTCCGGGCGGAGCTCCCCGACGGCTCGCGGGTCGAGCGGAACTTCCGGGTCGAGACGGAGGCCGACGGAAAGGCGAGGCGTGTCGGGTACGGATCCTGGTTCTGGCTCGTGTACGACCCGGACCGCCGGCCCTCCCGGAAGCGGGTCAACCTCCGGACAAAGGACAAGGGGGCCGCGACGGGGAAGGCGCTCGCGCTCGCCAAGCGGCGTTCGCTCGGCGCATTCGACCCGTGGATGTCGGCCGACGGGGCCGGGGGCACGCCCCTCACCGAGGCCGTCATGCGGTACCTCGTCGAGAAGGGTCGGACGGCGAGCGCGGCGACGGTCGAGAGCGACAAGGGCCACTTGGAGAGGCTTGGGCGCCTGCTACCCGCTGGTACCGACGTGCGGCACATCGAGGCGTCGAGCGTTGAGGCCTACGTCAACAGCGACAAGCCGCGGCTGAAGGACGGCACGCCTCGAGGCGCGGCCAGCCCCCAGACGAAGGCGCGCCGCCGGGCCTCGCTCGCGCACTTCTTCTCGTGGGCGATGGCGGCCGGCCTCTGCTCGACGAACCCTGCCGAGGGCGTTCGACTGCCGAAGTCGACGAAGGCGCGCCGCGACCACGTGACCGACGACGAGGCTGCGGCGGTGCTCCGCGCGGTCGCCGCAGCCGAAGCCGCGTCCGAGGCGCGCCGCCCGGGCGAGGGCAAGGTCACGACGTTCTCGGGCGTGGACCGGGGCTGGCTCCGCGACTGGGTCGTCTTCGGACTCGGGACGGGGCTCCGCCCAGGCGAGCAGCAGCAGCTCCGCTGGAGCGCCGTCCGGCTGGCCGAGCGCGCCGTCGAGATCGGCAAGGACCACGCGGTGAAGACGGCCGGGTCGCGCCGCACGGTGCCTGTCGCCGGCGCCGCGCTCGACGTGCTCAGGCGGCTCCACGAGGCGCGCGTGGCCGCGGGTGTCACGGCTGATGGGCCAGTGTTCACAGGCGCGGGCGGCGAGCGCGTGGCCGTCGACTACCTCAGTGACCGTCTGCAGCACTTTGCAGAGTCAGCCGGCGTCCGGAAGACGGTCACGGCCTACGTGCTCAGGCACGCGTACGGGACTCGGATGGCCGCGGCTGGCGTGCCGCTTCTCGACCTCGCACGGATCATGGGGACGTCGGTGGCGATGATCGAGCGGCATTATGGGCACCACAGCCCAGATCGGGCAGCGTCGCACGTCGAGCGTGTGTTCGGAGCCGCCGCTACTCAGTAGCCTCTTGCCGAAGCAAACTGTCGGACGCGAGAGCGACAAGCGGGCGGTTCGCTAGCAACCGGTTCACCGTTGCTTGGTCCAGAGAGAAGTGGACTCTGGAGAGGGAGCAGAGCCACCCATATCACTGTGGCACAAGGGCACAAGGCAGGGAATTGACGCCGCCAGAATTATGAAGACTAAATGTGGTCGTTGAGACTGGGCAGTTAGGTGCCTTGTGCTGTACCATGCTCGCCGTCGTCATCATCCACGCGTACTCTCTCATGCGTCTCGCCCTTTGTCTCCAGGTGGTTCTCCTCACAGCGATCAGTCTGGCCCCGGCGCCGGGGGCCCGGGCTCAGGTCAGTCCACCGTCGGGCGTTGTGATCCGGGAGCGCGTCGAGGTCAACGTCCGCCCCGAGGCTGGAGCCGGTCCGACAGCCGCCCGCGGTTCGGCGCGACGGTACCGCGTCTATGCGGAGGGGATCGCCGCGACAACGAGGTGCGCGGTCAACTGTACCCAGCCGCTCTCGGGGTCGGTCGTCATATCCGGGGTTGGAGCGGACGGTATGCCGTTCGGGGCTACCGTCGCCGTCGGGGCACTCTTCAACTTGGAGGACCCGGAGGACGGTGAGTTCGATAGCGCCTGCGCCGGCCAGATGACGGGCCAACTCAGCTACACCGGCCGCTCGGAGCCGGTCTTCCTCGGGGAGTTCCCCGAAGGCGGCGCGATGGTCGTCTCGGCGGACGCCGTCACCCCACGCTTCGTCGACTCCTACAACGAGGACCGCGGGCTCCTCCGGTTCAACCACGCAATGACCTCGCCCGGGTCTGGGATCAGCGAGCGGTACTCGAGCGGCGCGAATTACTGGTGGCCCTTGGGCTGCCCGGCGAACGGGTCATCCGAGGCGGGGACGGAGATGGACCTTCGCGTGTTCGGGACCGAGATCATGGCGCCGCTCCAGGTGAGCCTCTCAGAGGCTGACGTGTGGCCCGGCCGGGTCAACGCCGTCACCGTTCTAAGCCAGACCCCGGAGGGCGTCACCGGGCCGCTCGCGGACGACGACACGTTCATGCTCGCCCTCTCCGGCGACGGGGCCTCCGTCCTCGAGTTCCGGCGGGCCGACACGGGCCAGACGGGCCCAGCCCTCCATAACGTCCCGGGCCGCGCGATCAATGCGGGCGAGGTCACGGTCGGGTTCGTCGGGGATGCCCCCCTAGCCGCCCGGGCGCCGGGGGCCCGTTTTGGACGGCCCGCCATCCCACCGAATCCCCGGCCGACGGGCTCTGGGGCCCGGGCGATAGAGGCCGAACCCGTGACCGAGAGGATCGGCGTGGTCGGAGCCGTGGTCGGAGGCATCGAGTTCGTCGTGGACGTCTCGCGGGAGACAGACGCCGCCATGCGTGGCGACGTCTCGGGCGAGGCCTACCCGCTCCGGTCTACGCTCGTACTGCAGGAGGTAGGCGCCCCGGTGGCCCCGTCCATCTCGGGCCGGATGGTGGCCACGGCCACCCTTGACGCCGTCCATCCTGCGGACACTCACGTGCAGGCCTTCTTGGCCACGGTCCTGACGGACGACCTCGCCTTGGAGTTCAATGTCGGGGACCTCGTCGATCCGATGTTCTTCTTCCCGGCCGATGTGCGCCCGACCATTGAACCGGCCACCGGCCAAGCCGTCACGGTGTCTCCCAGTGACACCCGGGTCCGCATCGATATCCCGGCGCTGGGGGTCCCCCATCGTGTCGCATTCACGTTTGTGCCGCCACCTTCGTGGACGCCCCCGGAAGGAGGCCTGCTTAGCACAGTCGAGACGGCACTCTCAAATGCAGCAGGCGAGCTCACAGCAGCTTCGTACATGCCGGGCGGGTTCGGCGCCTACGCGGCGGTCGAACTGGAGCAGACGGAGTTCCTCGTGGTGACCGCAGAGCGTGACCTGACAGTCGCGGGGAGCGAGTCGGTCATCTCGGTCAACCTGCGAACCTTGGGCGGCCAGACTGTCGAGATCGAGCCCACTCGGACACTTACTCTGACTCTCGGTGGGGCAGGGACTTTTGGAGTACTTCGGCGCACCGACACCGGGCAAGAAGGCGAGAACTTGGTAGGAGTACCAGCAGGTATAATCAGTGAGGGCCGCGTGCGAGTCGTGAAAACCACGACTCCTCCCACCCCTGCTCGTGAGGTTGCAGGGGTGTCCAAT
>DASWMO010000116.1:0-9166 GCA_036399715.1 Rubricoccaceae bacterium | reverse complement strand
CCCGGCCCCCCAGAAGGCCAGACAGAGCGCGCTGGTGCCGGCGCAGCTCACGCAGGCGAGCAGGGAGAGGGCCGCGCTCATGCCTCGTTCGAGGAGAGCACGCCGCCCGACCGCACGGGCACTGGCCCGAGCAGCGCGACGTCGTAGGTCGTCGGCACCCGGTACCCGAGCACGCGCTCGGTATCGAGGCGCATGATGTTGATGGCGTCCTTTTGGTTGCCACCGAGCACGTAGACGTAGCGGCCGTCAGCACTGCGGCCAACGACGAACCCCACGTGCCCTAGCCACCCGCGGAGCGAGCCGCGCCAGAACACGACGACGGCGCCGTAGCGCGGGCCGACGTCCTGGCCGAACGTGAGCCAGTTGCGGGCGCCGAACGGGTTCTCGCGCAGGACAGCCGAGATGGGCTCCCGAGGGAGCGCGCGCAGGATGGCCGTCTCGACCGTGTCCCCGCACCAGGCAAACCGCTTCGGGTCGATGAACTTGCCGGCCGAGCGGAGCCACTGCACCAGCCGGTTGTAGTTGCGGCTCTCGTGGACGCCGAGCATCGTCTCGGCCTCAATGATCCACGGCGGCTTCGCGGGCGCGCGGATCGCATCCGGGGCGAACAGCGCGGCGACGGTCGACGAGCCCATCGTGCCCGGAAAGGCGAGAGGCGCGCCGCTGGGGAGGTGGACGTTCGCGCGGGCCTGGAAGCGGGCGACGGCGTCGGTCGTGACGGGACCGTAGTCACCGTCGGGAGTCTCCGGGTAGTACCCGAGCGCCTTGAGGCGGCGCTGGACGTCGAGCGTCGAAGGGGAGGGCTGGGCCACACGCGAGCGCGTGGTACTGGGCCGCGCCGCCTGCAAGGTGGCGGGGTGGTGCGGAGCCCGTCAATCCGCCTCGTCGGGGTACCCACGCCGCGGGATACACGCGAAAAGCCCCCCGGCACCGCAATGTGCCGGGGGGCTCGTCGTGGTAATCGGGGCCTGTGCACCGCCTAGGTCACGCTCCGGTCTTTGGCGGCCGTCATCTCCGGAGCAACTCCCAGCACAACCGGCGAGCCGGCAGAGGCCCCTTTCGGGGTGTTGCGCGGGTTGGATTTGAACCAACGACCTGCGGGTTATGAGCCCACCGAGCTACCAGACTGCTCTACCGCGCGGGGAGACGGTACGTCGGGCCGGCGAGACGGCGCAATCCCCCGCGGAGGGGTACACGACGTGCGGAACGGGCATCGACTCAGTGGACTGGAAGGCTAAATGTGACCGGGATTGTCATACGAACGGCAACGGGGCGACCGCGAAGTCGGCCCACGCTAAACCTCGACCTCTGGACCGCCCTGATTGCAGCGCGATCGAGCCCGGGCGACAGGGACTGATGTACCTCGACCTGCGAGGGCAGCCCGTCCAGGCCGACGATGAAGTGGACGATCACCCGTCCTTCGACTCCAGCCCGCCGCTCGGTCTCGGGATAGACGGCCCTGGCGTTCAAGCCCGAGAGGCCGCCGTCAATCTCCGGCCGCTCGTCGGGGTAGTCGACGATCTCAGGAACGGTGGGGCGGGGAGGCGAAGCAAGTGCTGGCTCGCTCGGCGCTGGCGTGGGCCTCGCCACAGAGTCAACCCGGAACACGAACGTGTACTCTCTCCGCGCCTCGCCAATCTGGACAGGGAGGAGAAGCGACATCGTCTTTCCCACATTGGCTTCGGCCAACGAGTCGATACGGGACGTCTGCTCTACGGTGGGCCGCAGACACGGGGCTGCGATGTGAGCAGGGACGATGATTGACGGGAAACGGTCTCCTTCGTAGAGCGCACTCTGCGGGGCAAGAGGAAGGGTGACACTGCTTCCAGCTGGCGCTGAAGAAGCCGTGGCGGGCGAGTACCGCTGACTGCCGGAGGTCGATGTCAGGATAGGGGTAGCCTGCCCACGAACGTTCACGAAGGCAGCTTCGTCCCACATCACACGAGCTGTCTGCCTTGTGTTGTTTGTTACTCCAGCAAATATTTCAACGTGACCAAAGGACGCCGATACGGTCAATCCTTGATGCGTCGCAGAAGTCTGACCGGTAAGCGTGTCTACAGATAAGGGGCGCATCTGCCGATCGCCTGCTCTGATTTCACCGACGGAAACAGAGTAATGATAGCGCGGCGCTGATCGAGCCGATCTGATGCAGGCTTCCATCTCCTGAGGAGTTCGCGTGTCCCGTTGGGCCTGGGCGCTCACGCAGGAGGCGGAGGCCACCAGCAGAATGGCGAGGGCAAAGAGCAGGCGCATGAGCTCAGGGATCGCTGCGAAGGAATCGGCCGACGAGGGCCGTGTAGATCTGCTGCTTGTGGCTCATCCGGGCGAGCGCGACGACCGCGAAATCGTCCTGTTCGTCGACGTGGAACTCGAACGGGTCGATAGACGGGTTCAGCGACGAGGCGCGGATCCTCCCGTTTCGGTCCAGCAGGCGGAGCCGCTTGATCTGGTACTCGCCCTGCCAGCGGAAGACGTAGAGGAGGTCGTTGGCAAACCGACGCTCGGGCTCCAGGAGCTGGACGGGGACGCGCTCGCGGTCGAAGAAGACGGGCGCGGCCGAGTCGCCGTCGATAATGAAGTACCCGAACCGACCGCTCGGGGCGTAGCGGTTGCCGATCACGCGCGGCGGCTCGCCGAAGTCGACTGTGTACGCGGCCGGTGAGACGCGGACGATCCCGACCTGCTTCGGAGGGACACGGGCCGCCCCTGCTCCAACGTGTCCATAGCGAGGGACCTCGACAACCTCCTCCTCGTCGAGCTGCGCTTCGTCTTCCGTTGCCTCCACTTGCTGGACTCCAGCTGTCTTAGGGGCAAGTGTTGCCACTGCATCGAGCAACGCCCGCTGTTTGAGGGGTTCTGGCTCACGCTCGCCACGTTCGTAGCCCGCGAATGCACGTTCTGACACGTCAATGCCCATTTCCTTGAGTGCAGCGACGGTGGCTGGCCTGCTAAGGCGAGCATTCGCTCGGGCGGCTGTGAGGAGGTCAGCGAAGGGCATGGGGGAAATAAATGCCTGATTCTGGCACTTTGTGCTTGACTTGGTGGCAATGGTTGCCTGATCTTGGGTGTACCCCGCCGGAGGATACACCCCGGCGCTTGTCCAGATCTCCATCCGACCCCCGAGATGTCCCGCGACCCCTACACCGTCCACGCCGTCGAGCGCTACTGCCGGCGGACCCGTCGCACCCTCGCCACGCTCGGCGAGCGGATGACGATGGACGACGCCAGCGCCCTCGCCGAGGAATACCGCGAGGCCGACCGGGCGAGCGAGGACGCGGCTGACCTGGAGGCTGCGCGCGGGTACCGCGTCGTCACGATGCCCCTGGCCGAGCAGTCGGAGATCCTCGGCGGGCCCGGCGTCTCGACCGGCATGCCGAAGACCGCTGACGACCGCCCGGCCGTCGCCGGCGCCGCGGCACTCGTCAAAGCTGTCGCGGAGATCAACCGCCTCGCCTCGGAGCGCGACCTCTACAGCGCGCTCACCGACGGATCCGACGAGCGTGACCGCAACATCGGCGTGGCGCTGCGGGCGTGGGCTCCTGGCGCGCTCGGCACCGTCGACGCGCTCTGCGTCGAGGTCGCCCGCCGCCGTGAATGCACGGTCGCCGTCGCCCGCGCCGCCCTGTACGGGCAGAAGAAGAGCTCGGGCTGCCTGGACGTCGCCGTCGAGATCTACCGCGAGCACGTCGCCCGCCAGGGACAGCCCGTCGAGGCATAGCCGCCGACGTCGTCCGGGCCGCTCTGGCCGTCGTCGTCTCATCTCCCGTCCGGTGAGTGTGCTCAAGGGTAGGGCACGCCCGGCTCCCCACGCCGTCCGAAACCGTGTCCAAAGTTGCCGCCCAGGTCCTCCAGTCCTGGATCACGAACCGGGTCTTTACGCCCGAACAGATCGCCGAGTGGGCCGACGTCTCCGACGGCGTCCTCTACAAGTACCGCACCGGCGACCGCCAGATGCCCGTCGATGTCGCGGCCCGCATCTCGCGCGCCGCCCAGCGCAGCAAGGGCCGCACCGAGCTCGCCGACTGCCTCAACACCGACGGCTTCGTCTCGACGCGCGTCGCGGCGACGGCGACCGACGGCAGCATCTCGGACGAGGCGTGCGGCTCGCTCGTCCACTGGGGCCGGGTCGTGGACCACTTCGAGGGCGACGACCTCGACGCCGCCGACCGCGCGGCCGACGAGGTGATCCGCCTCGCTCACAACGCCAAGGCCGAGATCGCGCAGCGTCGCGGCCGTCTCCTTTCCTCGCCCGACACGGGCACGTCCGGTGCGTCGCGATGATCCTCTCTGCCATCACCGCCGTCCTCAGCGTGTTCGCCGCTGGCTACGGCTGGGTCCTCCTCGACCGGCTCGCCAAGGCCTCGGAGACCGTCGAGGCGCTCCACACCGGGCCGACCGGCGACGCCACGCTGGTTGCTCGCCCCGCCCTGCGCCTCGTCGCGGCCGCTGAGACGCCCCCTCGCCCTCAGGTCCTCACGGCCGGCGGCTGGGTCGACGTCGAACTCTGCGCCCACGCGCGCCGCCAGATGCCGGCCGGCGACACGTGGCGTCTCGACCCGGCCGACTTCGCGCGGCGGTACGACAGTGGTCTCGCGCGCTACGTCTACGGCGAGCACACGGTCACGGCCGGCCGCTACACCGGCGCCAACCAGCGCGACGTGGACGGCGGCGGGGGCGAGGACTCGGGCCGAGACCGGCCCGACACCGGCGCCGAGCGTCTCGCGGCATGACCGTCGAGTTCATCCCCTTCCGCGCGCGGCACCTCGAACACGTGCTCGTGCACCTCCCCGGGCAGCCGGGCGCAGCGCCGGCCCAGGTCGCCGGCCAGGTCGTCGCGCGCTACATCGCCGGCACGCCGGTGCTCGTCGAGTGCGAGGACGGCGAGCGCCGCTGGGTCCACGACGCCGACCTGTCGCCCGCCACGTCCGCCGATGGGCCCGTCGACGGGCCGACGCGGCCCGCAGCCTAGCCGCCCAATGGGGTACAGAGAAATGGGCGCTGTCATGGAATGCCGGGCCGTCAAGGACCGCACGCACTTCGTCGCGCTGATGGCGATTGCCTACCACGTCTCGGGCGACGCGGGCCGCTGCACGGCGTCGACGGAGACGCTCCAAAGCGAGGCCCGTCTCTCCGAGCGCGCCTTCCAGGGTGCCGTCAACGCGCTCACCGACGGCACCGGCCCGAAGGGCTACGGCGTGCCCGTCGTGTTCCTCGTCTCGGGCGGCGGTGGCCACGGACGGACGGCCGTCTACCGGCTCAACCTGCCCTGGCTGCGGGGCGAGATGGCGCCCCCGGCGGACTCCGATACCCCGCAGGCGCTGCGGGGTAAAGAGGTCGAAAACCCCGCAGCTGCTGCCCCCTTTGAAGACGGATACCCCGCAGGCGCTGCGGGGTTTGGCGACGAAACCCCGCAGGCGCTGCGGCAGAACCCCGCAGGCGCTGCGGGGGAACCCGTAATAGAACCCGTAGGGGAAGGAGAAGACGACGACGGTCGCGATCACGGACCGGTCTCCCGTCCACTGTGGCGAGGCGAGGCGACGGGCGCCGACTCCTCGGACCTCGACGCGCTCGGCCCCGACGCCGCCCGGCACCGCGTCGCCGTCGATGCCGCGCTCGTGCTCGACGACGACGGCCGTCGCCAGTGGGCCTGCCGCGTGCTCCGCGCCGGCAACCTGCCGCCGGCCGAGAGCCTGCGCGACCTCGGCGAGCGCGAGGCCCGCCACGGACCGCTCGCGCTCGTCGCCGGGCTCGCCATCGTCGACCACGCCGACCTCCAGTCGCCGGCCTACGCCTCCCGGCTCCGCTACCTCGACAAGACCCTCTCAGGACTCTCCGACCATGCCCGACGCCACGCGACCGCTCCAGACCTCGCCGCCGATCCCGGCGCCCACCCCGGAGGAGATCGCGGCCCAGGAGGCCCGCTACGCTCGTCTCGGGCGACCCCTGGGACGGCGGGCTTCGGTGCCGCAGCCGCTCAGCGCCGTGACGGCCGAGGCGCTCGCGGCGTGGGAGGCCGACCCCAGCGCGGAGCCCACGGAGGAACGGACTTCGACGCCTAGCGCCTGCCGTAGGCGTGAGCCGTGCTACGGACGAGCGGTGAGCCCAGAGAACGCCCCGGTCCGCTTCTGTACCTGCCCCGACGGCATCGCCGCGCGCGAGAGGTTCGAGCGGTCGCTCTCGCTCGGCTACCGCGAAGCCGTCGTGCCATCCCGCCTCGCCGGATGCTCAATGGAGACTGCCCGGCGCCTCCACGCCGACGGGGCGGCCGACAAGCCCGCCACGCCGGAGGGCCGCGCCGCGCTCGACGCGGCCGAGCGGTTCGTCGGCGCCTACCGGGACGGCCGGGCGCCTGGCGCAGGGCTCGTCCTGACGGGGCCGGTCGGGACCGGCAAGAGCGCGCTGCTGGCCGCGGTCACCCATGCCGTCCGCGCGCTCGGCGTCCCGGTGCTCTGGTACACCTACGCCGGGCTCTACGCGGCCGTGCAGGAGCACTACGGGAAAGATCACCGCGACGCCCGGCAGAGCAGCGCCGAGCGCGCGCCCGTCCTCGTCCTCGACGACCTCGGTGATCCGTACCGCGTCCGCGGCGAGGACCAGGAGACCGAGGACCGCCGCCGCATCGTGCACGCCGTCGTCTCGGCTCGCGCGGCCCACTTCCGCCCGACGCTCGTGTCGGCCAACTACGGCTCGCTGAACGACCTCGCCGACCAGTTCGACCCGCGCATCGCGGACCGGCTGCGCGAGAGCTGCGAGCGCCACACGATGCCGGGGCAGTCGCTCCGGCGCGCACCGCGGATCTGACCATGGCCACCACCTACGCCCGCATGACCGAGAAGCAGGTCCAGCGCGACATCGTCGTCTTCCTCGGCCTGCTCGGCTACCTCGTCTCGGACTTCTCGCAGCCCCGCGCCTCGATGCAGACGCCCGGCATCCCCGACCTGCACGCGATGGGCCACGGGCACGCGCTCTGGATCGAGGTCAAGACGGCCAAGGGCGTCGTGTCGCCCGCTCAGGCTGCATGGCACGACGCCGCCCGCGCCGCTGGGCAGACGGTCGTCGTCGCGCGCTCGGCCGCCGACCTCGTCGATCCCCTTCGCGCCCTAGGCGCGCCCATCGCGGCCGCCTGAGCCGCACACCCCGCCGGACACCGGCCCACCGATGGACGTCACCAAGCTCAGCCACAATCCGAAGGACCCGCGCGTCCGCGTCGAGTGGACCGACGAGGCCGGCAACGAGCGCACGCTCACCTCGCGCAAGCGGCCGCACCCGGACTTTGTAGACGCGCTCGCCGCGCTCCGGCCGGTCGTCGCCGAGGCCTGCATGATCGCGACGACGGAGGACCTCGACACCGATCCGGTGCTCGGGCAGCTGAGCGTCCGCGGGCTCACGCTGCGCGCGCTCGACGACGCCGAGGGCGTGACCATCACGGCGCTGCGTGAGGTCGACTGGACAGCCGCGCCGCTGGTGCTGAACACGCCGTTCGCGCCGGTCGAAATGCTGCCGCACTCGCGGGCCGAGCGCCTCGTGGACCGCTGCGTCGAGGAGGCCCGGCTCTTCGTCGGCGGCAAGCGCGCCCCGGGCGAGCCCGACCTCTTCGACGACCTGGACAGCGAACCCGGTGCTGACGGCGAGCCGCTGTTCGGCGACACGCCCGGCCGGCGCTCGGGCATCGACAGCATCACGATCAGCGATGGCCGGGGCACTGTGGCCACGCTCACCCGCGACACGGCCGAGACGGCTCGACGGATGCTGGACCGGGAGCGGGCGAAAGGCGACGTCGAGGACTCCGACGCCTGAACCGATGCCCCAGACCACGATCCACGTCGGCGACGCGCTCCGCTCGCTCCGGTCCATGCCGGACGCCTCGGTGCACTGCGTCGTCACCTCGACCCCGTACTACGGCCTCCGCGACTACGGGACGGCCACATGGGCAGGCGGCGATCCCGACTGCGCGCACGTCGCCGTGGGCACGTCCCGGACCCCATGGGCCAACAGCGTGCCCGGTCCGAACGGGCTGGCCGGCAAGAACGCCGGCGGCCGCAACACGACGAAGGAGACGGGCGGGCACTGCGCGGTCTGCGGGGCCGTCCGGGAGGATGCTCAAATCGGGCTGGAGCCGACGCCGGCCGAGTTCGTCGCCGCGCTCGTCGCGGTCTTCGTCGAGGTCTGGCGCGTGCTCCGCGACGACGGCACGCTCTGGCTCAACCTCGGCGACTCCTACGCGACGGGCGGCGGGAAGGCAAACAGCCCGGGCGGCGGGGAGCAGGGCAAGCGGTTCACCGAGCGGGCCGGCTTCGGGGCCGCCCGAGGCGGGCACGAGGGCAAGCACGCTGGCGCCGGCGTTCCGGTCACCCAGCCGAACCGGATGCCGCTCCCGGGGCTCAAGTCGAAGGACCTCATCGGCATCCCGTGGCGCGTCGCCTTCGCGCTCCAAGAGGCCGGCTGGTACCTCCGCTCCGAGGTCATCTGGGCGAAGCCGAGCCCCATGCCGGAGAGCGTCACCGACCGTCCGACGCGGGCTCACGAAACCGTCTTCCTCCTCACGAAGCAGCCCCGGTACTTCTACGACGCCTTCGCGATCGCTGAACCGGCAGCCCAGTCCAGTGCCGCCCGGGCCTACTTGGCTAAGCGGCCCGTTTCCAAACGGCACGTCGAGATGCAGGAGGCGGGCATCCACGGCAAGAGCGACACGCTCCGGGTCTACAACCGCGAGACGCGCAACGCGCGGACGGTCTGGACGATCAGCTCGAAGCCGTTCTCAGGCGCTCACTTCGCCACGATGCCTCCGACGCTCGCCGAGCGGTGCATCATGGCAGGCACGTCGGCGGCAGGATGCTGCCCATCGTGCGGAGTCGCGTACCGCCGCCAGACCGAGAAGCTGAAGGGCGAGCCCGACGCTTTCAACGGCAGCCGCTTCGACACGGGCAAGACGGGACAGACGCAGCGCCGCAATGGGGATACACCGCGGACTGTCTCGACGCGGACGACCGGTTGGGCTGCTGGCTGCCGGTGTGAGGCCGGGCCGGCCGCCCCGTGCACGGTCCTCGACCCCTTCGCTGGCGTCGGCACGACCGCCCTCGTCGCCTCCCGTCTCGGCCGCGACGCCGTCCTCTGCGAGCTCTCGCCCGAGTACGCCGAGGCGGCGCGTCGGCGGATCTCCGCCGAC
>DASWMO010000115.1:0-2171 GCA_036399715.1 Rubricoccaceae bacterium | reverse complement strand
CGTTGTCGTCGGGTCCGGCGACGAGCGAGCGGAGGTCCCATGCCGGGGTAGGCGTCTCCGAAGACGTCCCGCCCGGCGGATCGGCGAACCATTCGGGGGCCGGCGCTGGGGGCTGCGCCGCGGGCGCCGCGGCGGCAGGTGCCTCGGCCGGGACCGGCGGCATCGGGGCAGGTGGCGGAACCGGAGCGTCGGCGAACGGTGGGGGCACGTCGGAGAAGGCAGACGGCGGGTGCGGCGCATCAGGGACCGGCTGCGCGAACGCCTCGGCCGTGGGCTCAGCCGTCGGCGCGGGAACCGGGGCGGGCGCCGGGGCTTCTGACTCGGGCGTCGCCTCGGCGAGGCGCGAGGGCTCGCGACTCAGCTCACGGTGCGGCTCGGCCGAGTGAACCTCGACGCGCGGCGGGCCGCCGGCCGAGGCAGGCTGCAGCTTGATGAACCCGATCGGGTCGTCGCCCTGGAACTGGGCCAGGATCTCGAGCTCCGAGAGCAGGAAACCGCGCAGGCGGGCGCCGATCTCGGTCTGGCGGGCCGTGAGCTTGACGAGGTCCTGGCGGAGGCCGTGGCGGTCGCGCTCGGCGTCCTGGACGATCTGGCGGGCGCGCATCTCGGCCTCGTCGAGGACGAGGCGGGCCTTCTGCTCGGCGACGGCCTCAGCGCGGCGGCCGGTCTCGCGCGTCGTCTCCAAGGCTTCCTGGAGGGCCAGCTCGACGCGCTCGTAGTGGCGGAGCTTGTTCTCGGCCTCCTGCGTGCGCTCGGTCGCGACGCGGACCTCGTCGAGCGCGGCCTCCCACTGGTCAGCGAGCTGTTTCAGGAATCCGTCGACCTCCTCGGTGTCGTAACCGCCGAAGGTTTTGCGGGCGAACTGCTGCCGCCGGATGTCGAGGGGATTGAGCTTCATGGGCGGGCCGGCGGAAGGGGGTCGGGAGCGGGCCGGGGTGGACGCAGGCCGTGGGGCCGGCGGCGGACGTCGGGACGACGGACGTCGGGGCGGTCCGTCTCGGGCAGGCGGACGAGCGGCTCCGGCGTCTCAGACGTCTCGGCGGGCTCGGGGTCGAGGCCGCTGAGCGCGGCCAGCACGGCGCGCTCGCGGCGCGCGGCGTCCGCCCGGGCGACGAGCGCCGCGAGGCGCACACGCGCCGCCTCGGCGCGCGCCGCGCGGCGGCGGGCGGCGACGCCGAGCACGACGGCGACGGCAGCCAGCACGGCCGCCAGGCTCAGGGAAACGACGGCAGGAACCATGCGTGTGAAGGTACGACGCCCGGCCGGACGCTCCGGTCCACGTCCGGAATCAGGCGCCGATGAGGCTAGCGGTCGCCGAACAGAGCCGTCCCGACGCGCACGAGCGTCGAGCCCTCCTCGACGGCGAGTGCCATGTCGTCGCTCATGCCTATCGAGACGACGGTGAGAGCGTCGCGGTGAGGGCCGGTGTACGTGTCGAACAGCGAGCGGAGACGGCGGAAGGCGGGCCGGACCGTCCGCTCCGCGTCGGCGGCATCCGAGGCTGGCGCGGCGATCCCCATCACGCCCGTGAGGCGCAGCCCGGCGACGCCGGCGACCGCAGCCATGAGGTCGTGAGCGGCCTCTGGCGCGACGCCACTCTTGCTCGCCTCGCCCGAAATGTTGACCTGCACGAGGACCGGTAGCAGGCGGCCCGACTCCGTCGCCCGCGCGCCGAGTGCCTCGGCGAGCCGGAGCGAGTCGACGCCGTGGACGAGGTCTGCGACCTGCGCGGCGTCGCGGGCCTTGTTGCGCTGGAGGGCGCCGATGAGGTGCCAGCGGTGACCGCCCCCCGCCGCGGCGCCCGGGTACGCCGCGGCCTTCTCGACCATCTCCTGCACGCGGTTCTCGCCGAGGTTCGTGAGGCCCGCCGCGAGCGCGGCACGGACCGTCTCCACCGGGTGCGTCTTGGTGACGGCGACGAGCGTGACCGCCTCTGGGGCACGCCCCGACGCCGTGGCCGCGGTGGCGATGGCATCGTGGACGGCCGCGACGCGGCGGGCGAGGTCGGACGGGTCGGACATGGGCGTGGGTGTGGACGGGTCGGAACCGCCGCGGCGCGCGCGCGGATCCGTTTGATGTGTGCCCCAGATGCGGCCTACGTTCGGCCCGACGCCCTGCCGTGCCCGTCGCGCCAGAGGCCGCTCACGACCTCATGGCTGCGGTCGCCGGCG
>DASWMO010000114.1:0-6154 GCA_036399715.1 Rubricoccaceae bacterium | reverse complement strand
GGTTCGTGCCCGCGCGGCAGGTGTGGTACCAGGACGTCGGGGCAGCAGCAGGGCTGAAGCGCGTCCGGAAAGACCTCCGGCGCCTCGCCGGCCACCGCTGGCGCCTCGTCGACGTGACCCCGTCGGACGCGCCGCGCGTGGCTGAGCTGTACGGCATGCTGTACCTCGACAAGTACTCGCGCCTGAACCCGCACCTGACGGTCCGGTTGTTCGAGCGCGCCATCGCCGAGCGCTGGTTCACGTTCCGCGGCTTCGCCCGCAACGGAGATCCGGCGAATGGCCTCGATGCGGTTCTCGGCTACGTCGTGCGGACGACCGGCGCGGGCGGCGAGCGGACGATGACGCAGTCCGTGTTCGGCTTCGACACGGGCTTGCCACTGCGCCTCGGGCTGTACAGCCTGCTCGGCGCGCAGGTCTTTGCCGAGGCACGCGCGTCCGGGCTGGCCGTCCACCGGAGCGCCGGCGCGGGCGCGTTCAAGGCCGCGCGTGGGGCCGTCGCCGTGCCCGAGTTCCTAGCGGTCGACGTCCGGCACCTTCCCGCGTCACGGCGGGCGCCGTGGGCGCTTCTCGAATCCGTCGGGACGCACATCGGCCTCCCACTGCTCCGCCGCTACGGGTTGTGATGTGGTATTCCGGCTGGCGCCGGTCATGCAGGTGAGCCACCGTCTCACCCTGATCCGAATGCACCATGCGCCGCCGCGTGGCGCCGCGTACTCTGTCGGCCCCTGCCTCCCCCCGGATGCTCCGAGTTCAGATTGCCGGCACCGGCTGCTACCTCCCGCCGCGCGTGGTGCCGAGCGCCGAGGTAGAGGTGTGGTGCGGCGTGCCGATCGGATGGGCCGAGGCGCACGCGGGCGTCCGCGAGCGGCGGCGCGCCGAGGGCGAGACGGCCGCCGAGATGTCCGCGAAGGCGTCGCGGATGGCCCTCGCCGAGGCGGGCCTCGACGCGGGCGACCTCGACCTCGTGATCAGCGCATCGGGCACGCCGGAGCAGCCCATCCCGGACGGCGGCGTGCTCCTCCACCGCGCGCTCCGGCTCTCGGGCGTCCCGGCGTTCGCGGTCCACGCGACGTGTCTCGGGTTCCTGGCCGCGCTCCACCTCGCTGCGCCGCTTGTCGCAGCGGGGGCGTACCGCCGCGTCCTCGTCTCGTGCGCCGACATCTCGTCGGGCTCGTTGAACCCGGCGGAACCCGAGAGCGCCGTCCTGCTCGGCGACGGCGCGGCAGCCGTCGTTCTCACGGCGACGCCTGCAGGCGAGGCGTCGGCCGTCGAGGCGGTTCGGTTCGAGACGTACTCCGAGGGTGCCGACTTCACGGCCGTCCGCGGCGGCGGTTCGCGGCTGCATCCCAACCGGCCGGACCGGCTCGACACGGACTTCCTGTTCGCGATGGACGGCCGCGCCGTGCTCCGCCTGACGATTCAGCGCGTCGGGCCGTTTCTGGACGCGCTGCGGCCGGGCCTCGCGCGCGGCCTCGCGGGCGTCGACCGCGTCGTGCCGCACCAGGCCAGCCGAGCGGGCTTCCGCCTCATGGAGGCGTTCGGGTGGCCCGCGGAATCCGTCGAGCGGACGCTGGACTGGACGGGCAACTGCGTCGCCGCGTCCATCCCGATCGCGCTCCACACAGCCGTCGCCGCAGCCCGGATCCGCCGCGGCGACCGCGTGCTCCTCACCGGCACGGGCGCGGGCCTCACGCTGGGCGGGATCGTGCTGACGTACTGACGGCCGATTCTCGCGTTCTCTCCACACGGCACGGTTGATGCGGATCCCTCCCGTGGCTAGGTTCGCCCTCCCGACCGACGCGTTACGCCGCGGAGGCACCGGGCCTTTAGCTCAGCGGTTTAGAGCGCTCGCCTCACACGCGAGAGGTCGTAAGTTCAAATCTTACAAGGCCCACTTAAGAAAGACCGTAGCCCCATGTTCCTACGCGGAACATGGGGCTATCTCGTTTGAGACTATGGATGCCAGCATATTTTAGAAAGCTAATTAATTGGGCGTCCGGCCATGGGGCCGGAATTCCGCCCACCCAACCTGTAGCTACTGTAGGCAGGCCTGCCAGGGCAGTGCTGGCTCGTCTCCATCAGATGGAGTTCACTGCTGGTGTTCACCGCTGGAGCTCACCGCAAACACCTAGAGCGTCGTGTGACGCGCTCAGTCTGTGGAGTCGAAGTCCTCGTCGTACATGGTGCCGGTGACACGGTAGTAGACGAGGTTGTCCGAGATGCGGAGCAGGCGCCGCTCCATCTCTCCGAGTGGCGAACCGAAGAACCCGACGTTGGCCACCTCCGAGACGAATGCGTAGCCGTGCTGGACGACGTAGCGGCGCAGGTATGTGAGCTCCTCAATGACGTCGCCGACGAACACCTCGCGCCCGTCGGCATCGTGTGCGAGCGTGGAGAGCATCGGGAACGCGCGGACGCTGTCGAAGACGTTGAGCCGGGGTGCCTCGACCTGAGGATCGTCGCCCGGGGTAGGGTTGAGTTGGCCCGCCTCGCCGGTGGGCAAGAGAACGAACTGGGCCTGGGCAGCCTCCTCGGGCGTATACATCTGGCCATTGAACCAGACGCGGGCGCGGATGACGGCGGTGGTGAGTTCGGCCATGACAGGTGGGCACGTGAAGGGTGCAAACGGTAGAACGGATCTCCCTCGCCGCAGAATGCAGCACTGAGGCTCAGTATCGGGGCCGCGTGTCGCGGGCCGTATGGGTAGGTGTACCCCTTCTCATCTGACTCCTCTCCTCCTACGCGGGGGGCATTGTGTGGGAGACCTGGTTACGGGTTCACCCGTAAAGCATGGGGCACCGCGGTCGCCCGGGACCGGCTGGCGCCACGGTGCCCGGACGAGGTGGTGGGTGTCCGAAGCCCAGTCAGCCTGCGCTCCGCGACGCTCCATGGATCGGCCGTCGAGTTCTTCGACGCGGTCCCCGGCGGAGCCCTTCTTCCGTTCCGGGGACCGTCTCCCGTTGGCCCTGAAGCGAGGCTCTCCGATCTTGCCATTTACGATGTCGCCCCCACCTTCACCTTGGTGAGGTACTGCTCCGTGATCTCGAGGCCTGAGTGCGCAAGTCCCGGCTGATCTGTGCACATCGCGGCCGACTTCCGCGAGAGGCCAGCTCACGTGTGACGGGCGACGTGGAACGTCAGCTTCGCCGTTCTGACCCGACACGCGTCAGGCGGTCCCGGTCTTGCGGTGCGGCTCCCAGACCCGTTTCGATTCGGGCGAGCCGTCGGCCCGGAGCCAGACGGAGAGGATGATGATGGCCAGCACGGCCAGAAACTCGCTCTGCCAGTTCTGGAGCGACTCGAACCAGAACTGCGAGCCGCCGACGTAGCCGGCCAGCGTCGTCGGCACCTCACCGTGGGCGAGCTGCTGCGCGTTGTACTCGCCGAGCCCGGCGAGGGCGTGCCCGACGAAGGACCCGGCAAACAGGACGAAGAAGGCAATGGCGAGCGAGTATCGGTAGAGCACCAGCTGGAGGCCGCCCCGGCGGACGGGCCCTGGCGCCTCGGGATCGTCGCGGTGAGCCGCGAGATCGGCCGCCAGATGGACCTTCTCGTCGGGGTCGTTGGACTCGGCCGAGCCCCGCTGGTGGAAGAACAGGGTCAGCAGGATGTACGCGCCCATCTGGAGAAACTCGCTCTCCCAGTTCTCGAAGACGGCCTCACCGAAATGTGGCGTCGTGAGGTACTCCGTGTAGGTCACCGACGGGTCGCCGTGGGCCTGCTGCTCGCCGTTGTACTGGTACATACCGGCAACGCTCTGCCCGACGAAGAGCACCGCAAAGATGGCGGCGAGGACGATCGAGAGGCCGTTGTCCTGCAGAAAGCGCTTCATGTGGGAGATGGAACGCACGAGGGGCGCGACTCACCGGGATGATGGGGCGAGGTGGTATTCAGCGTGCGTCCTCATGCCGCACGATCCGGCCGCTGTACCCGACCTGCTCCGCCGGCAGACCCTTGTGCGCGATGGCCTCGGTCGCACGCGGGCTAGCGGTCACGAGTCCGTCGCCTACCGTAAGCTCCGCGACCGCAATCCCGGTCCCATCGTCGAGCAGGACCGTCGAGACCGTCTCGGTCGCCGTGTCGACGACGAGTTCGACGATCCGGCCGAGCCGCGCGCCGGTGGCGTCGACCACATCGACACCCCGAATGTCCTGCGCGTCGTCGGCGAGCCGCCAGTCGGAGGTAGCGGAAAGGGGAACGTGGGACATGAAGGTGGAGGAGGATGGGCTGCCCTAACCCGGCGGCCACCGGTTGGTTCGCCCGGCCCTGCCGCACGGGGGTATGGCACTCCGGCCTACCGGGGGGCGGCGCCTGAAGGACGCACTCGGACGGCGGCGTCGGCCGGAGCCTGAGTCTGGGCTCAGGCTCGTGCTGAACGGAGTGGCAGGCCGTAAAAACCGGCAACCTCCCGCCCCTGGGCCGGTTCGGACCTTCCATTCCCCACCCCTGCCATGTCTCTCTTCGGCCAGACCTTCGACACGTTCCACGACCTTTACGTCGCCCAGCTCCAGGACCTCCGCAGTGCCGAGGACCAACTCACCGCTGCACTCCCGATGATGGCCGAGGCGGCCACGCACGCCGAGCTCCGCCGCGGCTTCGAGATGCACCTCGAACAGACGCTCGTGCAGCGCGACCGCCTCGACCAGATCCTGACGTCGCTCGGCGCCAGCACCTCCGGCGAGACGTGCCAGGCCATGAAGGGCCTCGTCAAGGAGGGCAACGAGATGATCGCCGCCAACGGTGACGACGCTGTCCGCGACGCGGGCCTCATCGCGGCCTCGCAGCGCGTCGAGCACTACGAGATCGCCGGCTACGGGACCGTCGCGACGTTCGCGAAGCAGCTCGGGCGGACCGAGGACCTGCCGCTTCTGCTCCAGTCGCTCGAGGAGGAGAAGGCGACGGACGAGAAGCTCACGACGATCGCCGAGCAGATCGTCAACCCGGACGCGGTGCGGGCATAACGCCCCTCCTCGGTCTTCACGCGCCCCGCTCGGACACTCCGGGCGGGGCGCGTTGCATGAGAGGCGGTCGGAGTGATCAGGACGCGGCGTCGGCGGGCTCCGCGATCAGCGCCGCGAAGTCCACGTCGGCTGCGGGCGGCGTCTCGGCATCGGCGACGCGGCGGAGGTAGGCGAGTGCGGCTTCGTTGTCGGCAGGCTCCATCGAGGCGACGGTATCGGCCGGCACGACGAGCCGGAAGTCGCGCATGTTGGCGTCGAGCGCCGTCGCGAGCAGGCACACATCGCCCGTGAAGCCGGCCAGCACGAGGGTCCGAGTGCCGAGATGAGCAAGGACCGTCTCGAGGGGCGTCTGGAAGAACGCCGAGTGCTTGGGTTTGAGAACGACGTAGTCCTCGGGGCCCGGTCGGATCCGCTCGGTGAGGTCCCGTGCCGGCGACTCGGGCCGGAGGGCGCGCCTGACGACGGCACCGAAGTCATCCTGCCAGCGGCCGAAGTTGTCGTTGGCATAAACCACGGGCACGCCCGCCTCGCGGGCCCGCCGCACGAGCCCGATCATGCGCTCGACCGCCGGGCGGGCCTGTTCGAGGAGCCGGTCGCCGTCAGGGAAGTCGTAGTCCGAGACCACGTCGACGAGGAGGAGGGCGACGGGGCACGTGTCGGGGGCGAGCCCGTGAAGGTCGGCGTTGCGAGCGGGCACGGCAGGGGAGGGATGCGAGAGGAGCGGGGCGCTGGCACGTCCGGTCGCCCGAGCACGTCTGCGGTAGCGGCCTGCCCGTCCGGGCAGATGTCGGCATCAACGCCAGCGGTAGGCTCCGAGGCCAGGATGCGTCCCGCATAGGCCCACGCACGAGCGCCCGCTCGGATCCGCCGCTCGGTGGTCGAGCCGGCGTTGGATGAGGTGGTCGTAGGGGCGTCCCCTGTCCTGAGCGCGCCCGAAACCGCAGGATGCCGCCCCGGTTCAGCCCACGGACGGCACCCCTGAACCGGCATCCGGAAATCACCATGAGCCAGACGGTCCACCGCCGCGACGATGTCGATCCCGCACGCGGCGAGCATGAGTACGGCGACGTCGAGTTCGCCGACCCGACCAACAAAAAGTACCCGGTCGATACGCCCGAGCACGTTCGGGCTGCCCACAGCTACATCAACCACAAAGACAACGCGGCGAAGTACACCGCCGACGAGGTTGAGGC
>DASWMO010000113.1:0-2790 GCA_036399715.1 Rubricoccaceae bacterium | reverse complement strand
GTCGGGCCGGCAGACCGCGCTCACGCAGGGCAAGCCCGTCGACGCCGTCGTGATGGCGATCGTGGACCGCGTGGATGTCGACGCCGCGCTCCGGAAGCCTGCTGCAGCTCGCCGGCAGATCGCGTGAAGCTCGGGCGCGTCATCGGGAGCCTCTGGGCGACGCAGAAGGACGCGTCCGTAGACGGCCTGCGGCTCGTCCTCGTCCAGCCCGTCCGCGCCGACGGCACGCCGGCCGGCCGGCCGTACGTGTCGCTGGACACCGTCGGCGCCGGCCCCGGCGAGACGGTTCTGGTCGCGACGAGTACGGAGGCGGGCCTCCCGTTCGACCGGCCCCTCGTCGCGACCGACGCGACGGTCGTCGGCATCGTGGACCCGGCCGAGCGCAAGACGGCGTAGAGACGCGCCGCCGAGCGACTCACACGAGCGCCGTGGCAAAACCACCACTGCCAAGACACGCCGTGGCGCGCTTCTACAGCGCCGGACGGCGTGCCCGCCCGGATGGGGTTACCCGGCCAGGGCGCGGCGCTGCCCGGGGGCAGGCGCCGCGCCGGGACGTCAGGACGTGACGGTGAGCCGGCTGACGAGCGTCTGGCCGCCCTGGACGACGGCGCGGATGACGTAAACGCCGGGGGCGAGGTGGCCGGCGGAGATGTCGAGCTCGTGCGTGCCTGCCCCGAGGTCGCCGTCCCACACGACGGCGACGCGGCGGCCGAGCGCGTCGTAGACCGACACGGTGACGTGCGCGGCCTCGGGCTGGTCGAGCCGCACGCGCGCCGCGCCCGAGGTCGGGTTGGGACGCGGGGCCGAGAGGGCGAGCACCGCCGGTGCGTCGGGCTCTCCTGCGACCAGTCCGGCGGGCGCGACGATGAGCGTGAAGCGGCCCGAGCCGCCGCGTGCCGCCATCGGCGCGACCAGCAGGTCCGTCGGGACGCCGTCCCGGTCGGTCGCGTCCGGGCGGCCGGCCGCCGCGTCCAGCGTAAACGCGTACGTCCCGTCGGGCACGAGCTCGACCGTCGTGTCGGTGTCGCGGTCGTGCAGCGTCGCGCGCCAGCCGTCGGGCAGCGCGAGGCCCGGCCAGTCCAGCACGAGCGGCCCGCCGGCTCCGGCGCCGCCGGCCACGGCCGAGACGTCGAGCGGGACCGTGAGCGTGCCCGTGAGCGCCGGCCGGGCGTCGATGGAGAGCGCGACCGGCGGCGTATCCGACGGCGGGCCGCCGACGGCGGTCGAGAGCAGCACGTAGGCCTGCGCTGGCGGCACGAGTGCGACCGCGTCGAGCGCGTCGAGGCCCGCCTCGGCCCCGTCGACGCCGAGTGCGAGGAAGGCCTCGGACGCGACGGTCGGCGGCAGCGCCGAGCCCGTGCCCGGCCGCAGCCGCAGGCTGACGACCGTCGGGGCGCTGCCCTCGCGGTACAGCGGTCCGCCGGACGAGGCGGACGGGCGCAGCGTGAGCGTCGGCGACGCCGCGGTCGTCTGGACCCAGAAGCCCTGGAGCGGGCCGACGATGCCGCCCGCGAGCGCCCCGATGCCGCCCGAGTAGCTCCGGTATGCCGCCGTCGCCGGGTCGTAGACGTAGACGGCCGCGCCGACGCCCGTCCGTTCGGCACCGTCCCAGTCGAACCACGACGCGAACGGGTTGCCGAGCAGGTTCCAGCCGTCGTCGGTCGCAGCGGCCGGCGTGTCGGTGTACGTCAGCGGCGCGTCGAGGCCGGCGCCCCAGTCGAAGTCGACGAGGGCCGTCGGGCCGGTCACGCTGAGCGTCTTGGGAAACGGAAACTGGATGTCGGGCGCCGTGGCGCGGAAGTCGGCGTCGTCGTAGACGTAGACGTAGATGCCGCGACCCGCTCCGGCCGGAGCGGCGAGCGTCGCCGGTGTGACGTAGCCGCTCCCGAGCGTCCCCGACAGGGTCTCGTCGTACAGGAGGACATTCGAGGTCCCGGCCGGCGAGTCGGCGCCAGCTGCGACGCCCTGCGTCCAGACCTGCGCGCCGAGCAACTCGTTGAGCGGGGACGCCGGGGCCGGCGAGGCGAGCAGCCGCCACCCGGCGGGCCCATTGAGGACCGCCGTGAGCGTCCCGGCTGTTCCGTCGTTGCGGTACTGCGCGACCGCGCCCGGGCTCGTCCCGACGAGCACGTCCACGTCGCCGTCGCCGTCGAGGTCGCCCGTGGCGGGGACCGACCCGTAGCCGATGTCGGCGAGGCCGAACGCGCCGGCCGTGGCTGCGCCGAACGCCGGCGCGACGCGCGGGCCGGCGGTGTTGGTGAGCGTCGAGACCGTACCGTCGACCGCCCCGACGAGCACGTCGAGGTCACCGTCGCCGTCGAGGTCGACGAGGTGCGGGGCGCTCGAGAAGCCGACGTCGAGGGCCGCGAGCGGGTTGGCCGCCCCGGTGCGGAGCGCGAACGCCGGCGTCGCCGCCGGCCCGGCCGTGTTCTCGAAGTAGGCGACCGTGCCGTCCGTCCGCCCGACGAGCAGGTCCATGTCGCCGTCGCCGTTGACGTCGCCGAGCGTCGGCGCGGCGTTGTCGCCGATGTCCGTGAGGCCGTACGGGTTGAGGGTGACGGCGGAGAAGGCGGCGAGCGCGGCCGGCCCGGCCGTGTTGAGGGCGACCCGGAGGACGCCGTCGCCCCCGCCGAAGACCAGGTCGGTGTCGCCATCGCCGTCGATGTCGCCAGCCGCGGGAACGGCGGCGAAGCTGACCGTTGCGGGAATGCCCGCGGCACCGGCCGTGCGGCGCGAGTAGACCGGCGTCGCAGTCGGCCCGGCCGTGTTGAGCGACGAGAGGACGTCGCC
>DASWMO010000112.1:0-23623 GCA_036399715.1 Rubricoccaceae bacterium | reverse complement strand
GGTCGACGCCGGGAAGCCGTCGACGAGGCGGCCGTACGTCTCGACGGCCTCGGCGGTCTGGCCGCTGCCGGCGAACGCCTGGGCGGTCCGGTAGAGGGCGTAGTCCGAGCCCGCCCCGCCGGGCGAGGCGGCCGGGACGCGCGCATAGGCCGCGCGGGCGTCGTCGAAGCGCCCGAGCTCGATGTAGCTGTCGCCGAGGCGCAGGAGGGCGTCGGCGACGTACGGGACGGCCGTGGAGGTCGGGGTGTACCCGGCGAGAAAGCGCTCGAAGCCAGTCGCGGCGCGCGCGTAGTCGCGGCGGCGGAAGTAGGTCCACGCGAGGACGTAGCGCGCCTCGTCGGCCTGGCGGTGGCGCGGGAAGCGGGCCATGAAGTCCGTCAGGATCGTCTCGGCGCGGTCGTAGCGCTCGGCCTGGAAGGCGCCTTCCCCAGCCCAGAAGAGCGCCTCGCCGGCGCGGTCGGAGTCCGGAAACTGGCGCGCGACCGAAAGCAGGGCGTCCGTCGCGGCGTCGAAGTCGCCCCCGCGGTAGAGCGCGTAGGCGTCCTGGAAGGCGACCTCGGCGCGCGTCTCGGCCGTCGCCGTGCCGAGGGCCTCGGCGCGGCGGAAGGCGGCCTGCGCCTCGGCCGTGCGGCCGGCGGCGGCGTAGGTCTCGCCGAGCAGGCGCGCGGCCTCGCCGGCGTAGGGGCTCGGCGGGTCGATGGCGAGCAGGCGCTGGAGGGCGTCGATGGCCGCGTCCGTCCGGCGCGACTCGTAACGGAGGAGCCCGAGTTCGAGGAGCGCGGCGTCGCCGTAGGCGCTCGTCGGGTAGCCGGCGACGAACGCGAGGCGCGCCTCGGCATCGGCGAGGCGACCGTCGGCCTTGAGCGCGACACCTTCGTAGTAGGCCGCTTCGAGCGCGAGCGGGTCGTCCGGCGCGCCGCCGGCGGGCGCTCCAGGTGCGGGCGTGCGGACCGTCGCGAGGGCCGTCGAGGCGCCGCTCGCGTCGCCGCGGGCGTAGAGGGCGCGGCCGAGGGCGAGCGCGGCGCGGCGGCCGTAGCGGCCCTCGGCCGGGACGGCACGCAGCGGCGCGAGGGCCGCCTCGGTCTGACCGAGGCGGACGTACGTCTCCCCGATGGTGAGGTCGGCGCGCTCGGCGTCGTCGCCGGTGAGCGTCGGCCGGCGGCGCTCGGCCTCAGCCGCGGCGTCGGCGAAGCGCTCCGTGCGGAGGTACGCCTCGGCGAGCGCGAGGCGCACCTGCGCGTTCTCGGGCGAGTCGGGGTAGCGCGTCTGGAGGCGCTCGAAGGCGCTCACGATGCCCGCGGCGTCGCCCTGTCCGGTCCGGACGGTCCCGAGGGCGTAGAGCGCGGCCGGCGCCGTCGGCGTGTCAGCGTCGGCGGCCCGCTCGAAGGCGGCCGCTGCCGCATCGGGCCGGTTCTGGCGGCGCTGCGTCATGCCGAGCAGGTAGGCCGTCTCGGCCGTCGTGGCAGGATCGCCCGGGCGGTCGAGGGCCGCTGTCAGGGCGGCCTCGGCGCGGGCGTCGTCGCCCGTCGCGTAGAAGTAGCGGCCGAGGGCGGCGCGGGCGCGGGGCGCGAGGGGGCTGCCAGGGTTCTCGGCCTCGAAGCGGGCAAAGAGGGCTGCGGCCGTCTCCGCATCGCCGGTCGCGAGGGCGCTCTCGGCGTGCAGGAAGAGCGCCTCAGGTGCGCGGGCGTCGCGCGGGTAGGCGTCGCGGAAGCGGGCCAACTGGCGAGCCGCGGGCCCGAAGAGGCCGGCGTCGTAGAGCGCGCGCGCTTCGTCGAAGCGAGCGACGGCGAGCGCGTCGTCGGCACCGGCCGGGTCGGCTGCGAGGCCGGCCGTCGCCTGCGCGCGGACCTGCGGCGCCGGGGCGAGCAGCGCCGTGAGCGCCCCGAGGGCGAGAGCGCGCCACGCTGAGCGGGACGCGGAGCAAGACACTGAACGCGGCGCCGCGCACGGCGGCACCTGAAACCGGTGGGGCATTGGGGGGACGCGGCTGCCGGACGGCCAATCTAACCGACCGCGCCGGCGGTCTGGTCTGTGGCGGGCCGCGCCGAAACAAACGGCGCCCTCGGGGGCGTATCTGCGGCTCCCGAATCGCCCTGGCGGCGACCGGCCGTGCGGCCCGCCCGCCGTCCGCCCCTCTCGACTCCTGCCGGGCCCTCCCGGCGCCACTCTCGATTCTCATGGACGAACAGAAGACTCCCGCCGGCACGACCCCCTCGACAGGCAACGGCGCCAAGACGCCCGCGACGACCCCGGCGGCGACGCCCGCGGCCGAGACGCCGAAGACGGACAAGACGGATACGCCCAAGACGGACGCCGACACGCCGAACGCGTCGGGCACCGGAGCCGTCGAGACGAGCCCGACGATGGCCGGCGCCGAGCCCGAGGCGCGCCTCGCCGCGGCCGCATCGCACCCGC
Source organism: Rubricoccaceae bacterium (assembly GCA_036399715.1). Taxonomy (GTDB): domain Bacteria; phylum Bacteroidota; class Rhodothermia; order Rhodothermales; family Rubricoccaceae; genus DASVSE01. The sequence continues at coordinate 21,208 of DASWMO010000112.1, read as the reverse complement.
TCCCCACTCCGCCGCCATCGCCCGCGCCGTCCGCCGCCCCGTCATACCGGATGCCGGACGACTACGCGACCGAGTCGGCCTTTGACAAGGTCAAGGCGTGGGTCGAGGGCAACCCCGGCCTCGCCATCCTCGCCTTCGCCGGCGCGGGCCTCGTCGTCGGGCGCCTCGTGACGTCGCTCGTGCCCGAGCCCGAGCCGGAGACGCTCGCCGACCGCGTCGAGAAGCGCGCCCGGGAGCTTGCCAAGACCACCGGCAAGCGCAGCCGCAAGGCCGTCAAGAAGGCCCGCAAGGGCTCGGAGTCGGCCGTCGACAGCGTCGTCGAGGCGATTTCCGACCGCGCTGACCGCGCCCGCAAGGCCGCTCTCGGCGTCGCCGCGACCGCGACGGGTGCCGCTCACGACGCCGCCGACGCGGCCCGCGGCGCAGCCAAGGACGGCACGCACCGCGCGCAGGACCTCGCCGAGACCATCGCCGAGACGGTCAAGTCGGTCGTCGACGAGTGGGTGGACCGCGTACGGAACTGACGCAGCCTGCGCCAGCCTAGCGTCTACGGGGGCGGTGCCATCTGCGGCGCCGCCCCCGTTTCGCATCGGGCCGGCCGGTTATCTTCGTCGCTGACCGTCCTCGCATCCCCATGAGCATCCTCGTCGTCGGCACCGTCGCGTTCGACACCGTCGAGACCCCGTTCGGCCGCGCCGAGCGTATCCTCGGCGGCTCCGCGACCTACGCCGCCCTCGCGGCGCGGCTGCTCGCCGGGCCCGTCCACGTCAACGCCGTCGTCGGGGCGGACTTTCCCGAGGCGCACCTCGAGACGCTCCGCGACCGCGGCGTCGACACGGATGGCATCGTCCGCGACGCGGCCGGCAAGACGTTCTTCTGGGCCGGCCGCTACCACGACGACCTCAACACGCGCGACACGCTCGCGACGCACCTCAACGTCCTCGCGACGTTTACGCCGGACCTGCCCGCGGCCTACCGCCACCCGCGCATCGTCTGCCTCGGCAACCTCGACCCGACCGTCCAGTCGGCCGTCATCGACCAGGCGAGCGAGAACGGCCCGCCGGACCTCGTGATCGCGGACACGATGAACTTCTGGATCGCCTCGGCCCGGGAGGCGCTCCTCGCGACGCTCGCCCGCGTGGACGTGCTGATGGTCAACGACGCCGAGGCACGCGAGCTTTCGGGCGTCCCCAACCTCGTCCGCGCCGCGGCCGTCATCCGTGCGATGGGCCCGCGCGTGGTCGTGATCAAGAAGGGTGAGCACGGCGCGCTCCTCTTCTGCGACGACGACGTCTTCGCCGTGCCTGCGCTCCCGCTCGCCGACGTCGTGGACCCGACCGGGGCCGGCGACACGTTCCTCGGCGGCTTCGCCGGCCACCTGCTCCGCATCGGCGCCTACGACGCGCCCGCGATGCGGCAGGCCATCGTCGTCGGGAGCGCGCTCGCGTCCGTCGTCGTCGAGGCGTTCGGCACCGACGCGCTCGCGGCCGTCACCCCGGCGGACCTCGACGAGCGCCTCGACGCCTTCCGCCGCCTCTCGGCCGTGCCCGAGGGCATCGCCGTCGGCGCGGCGTCCTGAGGCACCGCAGGCGCCTGATGCGGCGGGCACCCCGGCGGCGGGCAGGCGTTCGGCGCGCATGACCGACACGTTCTACACGGACCTCCCGGCGATCGGCCGCTTCGAGCGCCTCGCCGAGCCCGACGCCTACACGCCCGTCCCGGACGCCTGGACGGTCGTCATCGCCGACGTCGTCGGCTCGACCGTCGCCGTGCAGGCCGGGCGTTACCGCGACGTGAACTACGTCGGCGCGGCGTCCATTGCGGCCGTCCTCAACGCTGTCGGCCGCGAGGACGTGCCGTTCGTCTTTGGCGGCGACGGCGCGACGCTCGTCCTCCCGCCCGCCCTTGTCGCGCCCGCGCTCGCCGCGCTCGCCGCGCTCCAGCACCACGCGGGCACGCGGCTCTCGCTGCGGCTGCGCGTCGGACACGTGACCGTTGCCGAGATCCGCGCCGCGGGCCACGACCTCGCCATCGCGCGCCTGCAGGTCGCCCCCGGCTACGCGCAGGCGCTCCTCACCGGCAGCGGACTCGGGTGGGCCGAGGCGCAGATCAAGAGCCCCGAGACGGCCGCGCTCTATGCCTCGACGGCCGCGCCGGCCGAGAACGCGGACCCGTACGCGGGCCTCGAGTGCCGCTGGGAGGACGTCGTGAGCCCGCACGGCGAGACGGTCTCGCTCCTCGTCGCTGCCGTCGACGGGCCCGGCGCAACCGACGTGTACCGCAGCGTCCTCGCGGCCGTTGAAGAGATCTACGGGCCCGGCGAGACCATGCACCCGGTCGCCCTCGACCGCCTGCGGCTGTCCTCGGATGCGGCCCGCTTCGCGCCCGAGGCGAGCCTCCGCCGGCCCGCCGCCCGCCGCCGCTACACGGCCGAGCTGTGGCTCCGCAACGTCCTCGGCCGCCACCTCGTCCAGCGTAAGAAGAAGACGTCCGAGACCGACTGGGGCCAGTACCCCGCGCTGCTCCGCGCCTCGACGGACTACCGCAAGTTCGACGGCGTGCTCCGGATGATCCTCGCTGGGACGCCAGAGCAGCGCGCGCGCCTCGAAGCCGCCCTCGACGCGGGCTTTGCCGCGGGCACGCTCGCCTACGGTGTCCACGTCTCGGACCGCGCCATCCTGACGTGCCTCGTCTACGAGCGGATGGGCCGGCAGGTCCACTTTGTCGACGGCGCGGGCGGCGGCTACACCGCGGCGGCGGTCCCGTTCAAACGGCGCACCAAAGAACTCGCCGCGCGCGGAACCGCGCCCGCCGGCTGACGGATATTGGCGCATGCGCCCGACGGCGCGCCGCGACCCTCTTCCGGACTCTCCGCCGCCCTTGCCCGACACGACCGTAGACCCCGCTGCCTCGCCGGCCACCTCAGCCCCGGGTGTCTCGCCGGCCGCGGCGCAGCGCCTGCTCGACCTCTGCATCGAGATCGGGACGCCCCGCGACATCGCCGACGTGCTCGCCGTCATCCTCGACGCGACGACGGACCTGCTGGACTGCGGGCGGGCGTCCGTGCTGCTCTACGACACGTCCGCGCGCCAACTCCGCTTCGTCGCCGCGACGAGCGAGGAGACCGAGACGCTCGCCCAGATCCCGGTCCCGCTCCACGGCAGCCTCGCCGGGGCCATTTTCCGCGAGAACCGCCCGCTCATCGCCGCCGACGTGCAGCGCGACACGCGGCACTTTGCCGAGCCCGCCGAACAGGCGGGATACCGCCCGCGCGCCATCGCCGGCGTCCCGATGCGGATTGACGGGCAGCCGGTTGGCGTCCTCGAAGCGCTCGACCCGCACGAGGGCGCCTTCACCGAGTCCGACATCGAGCTGCTCATGGCCGTCGCGTCGCAGGCGGCCGTCGCGGTCCACGCCGCCCGGCAGCGGCACTCGCTCGAGCGCGCCCATGCGCGCCTGGCGCATCTGGACCAGCTCAACGGCCGCCTGCTCGCGCTCACGAGCGAGGGATTCCGCGCGCCGCTCGAGACGGTCCAGTCGGCTGCTGAAGGCCTTCGCGGGTCACATGGCGACGACGTCGATCGCGCCGCGGCCGACATTCTCGCCGCCGTCGCGCGGATGCAGGCCCTCGTGCGTCCCGTCGCCGAAGCCGGCGCGCTCTCCGAGTCGGGCGCGCGGCTGAGTGTGGAGCCGGTGGTCCTGCAAGGGCTCCTCCGCGAGGCGTCACACGAGGTGCACCCGTCCGTCCGCATCGTTCTCGACCTGCCCGCCGAGGCCGTCGTCGTCGTGGCGAACCAGCGGCGGCTGCGCCTCGCGCTCGTCCACCTCGTCGCCGAGGCGGCGTCTGCCGCGCACGCGGCCGGCGGCGAAGTGACCGTCCGCGCGGCCCTCGTTGGATCTGAGGCCGTCGTGAAGGTCTGCGGCTCAGCCGCGGCGGGCAAGTGCGAGGACGGCCTCGACCTCGTCGTCGCCCGCGTCCTCGTCGAGCGCGACGGAGGCCGCGTGCGGGCGGTCGGTGGCGAGGTCGAGCTTTCGCTCCCGCTCGCCATGGGCCCGGCGGCTCTGTAACTCGCCGCCAGCCCCGCCGCCCGATGACCGAGACGACGCCGCTCCCACGCCCAGACGAGCCGTCCGAGGTCGCCATCGCGCGCCTGCGCCGGGTGCTGGACCTGAGCATTGCCCTGACCACCGTCGGCGACATCGACCAGTTGCTCTCGGACATTCTCGACACCGTCACGACGGCGCTTGGCTGCGAGCAGGCCGCGCTCCTGCTCGCCGACGACGCGACGGGCGGCCTCCGCTTCGCCGCCGCGACGGGCCGCAACCGGGCTGCTCTGACGCACATCCGCGTCCCCCTCGACGGCAGCCTCGCCGGCGCCGCCTTCCGCGACGACCGCGTCGTGATGGCCGCCGACCCCGACGCGCGTCACTTCGACGCCCCGGCCGAGGCCGCTGGCGTCGAGGTCCGGTCACTCCTCGCCGTCCCGATGCGGGCCGACGGGGCGCCCGTCGGTGTGCTCGAAGCCCTCAACGCGCGTGCGGGCGCCTTCGACGCGGCCGACGTCGAAACGCTGCGCGTCATCGCCGCGCAGGCCGCCGCCGCCGTCCGCAACGCGACGCAGCAGCGCGCGCTCCAGCAGGCCAACCGGCGCCTCGAAGCGCTCGACCGCGTCCGCGCCGACTTTGTCACGGTCGCCTCGCACGAGCTCCGGACGCCGCTCGCGGCCGTGCAGGGCTACGCGCAGGCCCTCGCCGATGACGACGTGGAGAACCAGCGTGAGGCCATCGCGGAGATTCTAGCCGCGGCACGGCACATGACCGACATCGTCGAGACGCTCGACGAACTGGCGTCGCCGGGCGACGAGACGGGGATCGCGGACGGCCTGCCGGTTCCGCTCGCCGAGATCGTCGTGGGCCTCGGTGGCCCGTCGGACGCCGCGCCTCGCCGCACGATCGACGTCGTGCTGCCGCCCGAGCCGCTCCACGTCGCCGGCGACGCGCGGCGGCTGCGCCTCGCCTTCCAGCACCTGCTCGACAACGCGGACGCCTTCACGCCGCCGGAGGGCCGTGTCTGGATCGATGCCGAGGCGGGCGACGGCCGCGTGACCGTCCGTGTGTGCGACACCGGCCGCGGCCTCGCAGCCGACGACCTAGAGCGCATCTTCGAGCCGTTCGTGCAGGCCGAGGCGCCCGACACACGCTCGCGCGAGGGCCTCGGTGTCGGGCTGGCGCTGGCGCGGTCGGTCGTGCTGCGCCACGGCGGCCGGCTGTGGGCGACGAGCGCCGGGCCGGGCCGCGGGAGCACGTTCCACGTCCGCCTGCCGCTCGCCGCCGCGTAGGCCGCAGCGGGCCGCCGGCCGCTACGCCTCGTCGTCGAGCGGCTCGCCGTCGAGGCCCTCGCCCGTCCCGTCGCCGAGGCCGTGGTCGCCGCTGAAGTCGTCCTCGACGTCGGCGTCGCTGTCGAGTCCCGCGTCGTCAAGTGCGTCGGGATCGTCCGCGAGTGGGTCCGCGGTGAGGTCGTCGGAAAGATCGTCGTCCATCGTGGGGCGGGAAGTGGAGGAGAGGGGACCGGAGGCGCCGTCGCCCGAGGCGATGCTGTCCGCAGTAGAGACGCCCGCCTCGATGGCGACGGCCGCCACGTCGGCGATGGCGTCGCCGTCGCGGAGCGCGATCACGCGCACGCCCTGCGTGTTGCGGCTCAGCGTCGAGACGTCGGCGACGGCCATGCGGATCATGAGTCCCGCCTCGGTCGCGATCATCAGCTCGTCGCCGTCGGCGACGTGCTTCAGGGCGACGAGGCGGCCCGTCTTGTCGGTCGTCTTCATCGCGAGCACGCCCGAGCCGCCGCGGCCCTGGTAGCGGAACTCGCCGACGACGGTCTGCTTGCCGTAGCCGTTGGCCGAGACTGTGAGGATGTGCGCCGCGTCGTCGTTCGAGACGACCATGCCGACGATCTGCTCGCCCTCGCCGAGGCGCATCCCGCGCACGCCGCGGCTCTTGCGGCCCATCGAGCGCACGTCGCCCTCGTTGAAGCGGATCGCGCGGCCGGCGGTCGACCCGAGGAGCACCTCGGACGTGCCCGTCGTGAGCTTGGCCTCGATGAGTTCGTCCCCGTCGACGATGTCGATGGCGATGATGCCGTCGGCGCGGACGCGGCTGAATGCCTCCAGCGGGGTCTTCTTGACGAGGCCCTCGCGGGTCGCCATGAGCACGTAGTGCGACGTCAGGAAGTCCGCGCTGCGGAAGTCGTCCTTCTTGACGACGAGCACGGCCCGGATGACGTCGTCCTGTGCGATCTGGACGAGGTTGCGGACCGAGCGGCCTTTGGCCGTCCGCGAGCCCTCGGGGACCTGGAAGACGCGCAGCCAGTAGCAGCGGCCGTGGTCCGTGAAGAAGAGCAGGTAGTCGTGAGCCGAGGCCGTGAAGAGGTGCGAGACGAAGTCCTCGTCGCGCTGCCCGAGCCCGCGCAGGCCGCGCCCGCCGCGGCCCTGCGTGCGGTACTCGTCCGCGCTCGTCCGCTTGACGAGGCCCTGGTGCGTGATCGTGACGACGCCGTGGTCGTCCTCGATAAGGTCCTCGTCCTCCATGTCGCCGCCGCCGAAGAGGTCGATCTCGGTCCGCCGGGCATTTGCGAAGCGCTCCTTGATGTCGAGAAGCTCGTCCTGGATGATCCGCATCCGGAGCGGCTCGCTCGCGAGGATGGACCGCAGGCGCTCGATCTCGCGGAGGATCTCGGCGTACTCCTCGGCGATCTTGCCGCGCTCCAGCCCGGTCAGGCGCGAGAGGCGGAGGGCGAGGATGGCATCCGCCTGGGCATCCGAAAGCCAGGGCTGCGGGACGAAGTCCTCGCGGAGGTCCTCGGCGAGCGCCTCGTCACGGCGGCCGGTGATCTGGACCGGGGCCTGTGCGGGCAGGCCGAGCCGCTGGAGTTGGTCGGCCGTCAGGCGCTGCGGGTAGAGGCCCGCCATGAGGTTCCGCTTGGCCGCCTCGGTGTCCTCGGAGTGCCGGATGATCGCGATGATCGCGTCGAGGTGGTCGAGCGCGAGCACGAGCCCGTCGAGGATGTGCGCCCGCTCCTCGGCCTTGCGGAGCTCGTAGACGGTCCTTCTGACGACGATCTCGTGGCGGTGCTCGACGTAGTACTGGATGAGCTCCTTGAGCCCGAGCGTCCGCGGGCGGCCTGCGACGAGCGCGACCATGTTGACGCCGAACGTCTGCTGGAGCTGGGTGTGCTTGAAGAGCTGGTTCTGCGTGACGGCCGTCACGGCATCGCGACGGAGCTCCATCACGATCCGCATCCCGTCGCGGTCCGACTCGTCGCGGAGGTCTGAGATGCCCTCGATCTTCTTGTCGCGGACCGCGTGGGCGATCTTCTCGATGAGCGTGCTCTTGTTGACCTGGTACGGGATCTCCGTCACGACGAGGGCCGCGCGCTCCTGGCCCTCGCCGCGGCGCTTGATCGTCTCCTCGTGCATCTTGGCCCGGATGACGCACCGCCCGCGCCCGGTCCGGTACGCCTCGCGCACGCCCGAGGCGCCGTAGATCACCCCGCCTGTCGGGAAGTCCGGGGCGGGGATGTGCTGCATGAGCGCGTCGAGCTCGATGTCGCGGTCGTCGATGTACGCGACGATGCCGTCGACGAGCTCGCCGAGGTTGTGCGGCGGGATGTTCGTCGCCATCCCGACGGCGATGCCGGACGCCCCGTTGAGGAGGAGCGTCGGGACGGCGCCCGGGAGCACGGACGGCTCTTCGAGCGAGCCGTCGAAGTTGGGCGTGTAGTCGACCGTGTCCTTGTCGAGGTCCCGGAGGATCTCCTCGCTCAGCCGCGTCAGCCGCGCCTCGGTGTAGCGCATCGCCGCCGCCGAGTCGCCGTCGACCGAGCCGAAATTGCCCTGCCCGTCGACGAGCGGGCCGCGGACGTTGAAGTCCTGCGCCATGCGCACGAGCGCGTCGTAGACCGACTGGTCGCCGTGGGGGTGGTACTTGCCGAGCACCTCGCCGACGATGCGGGCGGACTTCTTGTGGGCCCGCCCGGCGGCCAGCCCGAGCTCCTGCATCCCGTAGAGCACACGCCGCTGGACCGGCTTGAGGCCGTCGCGGACGTCCGGCAGGGCCCGGCTCACGATGACCGACATCGAGTAGTCGATGTAGGAGGACTTCATTTCATCCTCGATGTTGATCGGGATGATGCGGCTCGCGCCGTCGTCGGGCAGCACGTCGTCGGTGATCTCGGCCATGCGTCAGTTCCGGGGAACGGGGGGTCTGGGTAACCCGCAAAGATACCGAATCCGGGTGACGACGGTGGGTCAGCCGGCCCTGAACGGGGCTGCACAGCGGGCCGCCGGGGTCCACCTGACGGCCGCCGGCTTGCCTGGCGACCGCCCGGTCGCGGCCCGACCGCGTGCCGCGTTCAGGCCGGCGCCGGCGGGAGCGTCACGCGCCGAGCACGAGGCCGATGCGGATCTGGCGCGGCTGCCCGTAGACGAACGGCGCGCCGGTGCTCTGCCGCCCGCCGACGTTGACGGGGCCGCCCGTGTAGGCCTCGTACAGCAGTCGGTCGCCGGGTGTGGCGAGGACGCTCTGGCCGGAAGCCGTCTCGGGGAAGCCGTCGCGGTCGGGCTGGCCGGTCGCGCGGTAGACTGCGAGCACGTTGCGCGTGCCGAGCAGATTTTCGGCCCACACGAACACGGTGATTGAGGCCGGCCCCGCGGCGAAGCGGCGGTCCACGCGCACGTCGACCTGCGTCGTCCACGGCAGGCGTGCGCTGTTGACCGAGCCGGCGATGTTTGGTGTGAACGTGTCGAGGACCGAGAAGCCGGTGTTGGTCCCAAGTGCCGTGTATGGCAGGCCGCTCTGCGCCGCCACGACGACGCCCACGCCCGTTCCGCTGAGCAGGCCGAGTCCGGCCGGGACGCGCGCGTCGAGGGCGAGGTCGAGCGCATGCCGCGTCTCACCGAGGGACGGAGCCGAGTCGGCACTGACGAGCAGGCCGGCGACGCTGCCTCCCGTCGCGTCGCTGGCGATGGAGAACGTATAGCCGGCCGCGACGGCGACGCCGCGCGTCCGCGCGAGGTGGGCCGTGAGGTCGATCCCGGCCTCGTCGCGGCCGCCGTAGCTGTCGACACCCGCGTACTGTGGAAAGCCGCCGGCGAAGGAGCGCAGCGCGGCGATGTCGCGCGTCTGGCGGCCGAAGGCGGTGGCCGCGAGCGTCAGTGCGGGCGAGGCCTGCACCTCGACGCCGAGGCCCGCCGCGAGGATGTCCTCGGGGCGCAGGCTCGCGCTGCCCGGCACGACGGTGCCGCCGAAGGCCTGCTCGTAGGCCGTGAACGGGACGTAGAGCGCCGGGTCCGGACGGCGCGAGAGGCGCACGGCGTAGCCCGTCACGGCGACGGCCGTCGTCGCCTGAACGCGAACGCCCACGCGCGGCTGGAGGCGCGTCACGGCGCGCGTCTGCGCGAACGCCTCCGAGATCGGCCCGGCCGTCTCGACGACGGACCCGCGGCGCTCTGAGAGAATGACGTCGGCCGTGGTCTGGTTGCCCGAGGCGTCGTAGAACTGCCCGTCGCGGTCGCGGAAGCCGACCGTCTGGCCGCCGCTCTGGTAGACCGCGAAGTCGCCGCCGATACCCGACGGCGCGCTCGCGAGGTCGTCCGCGCGGAGGATCGGGCGCGTCGTGTACGGGTCGAAAAGCGTCGTCGCGCGGGCGTCGTAGTGGTCGAGGCGGAGCCCGGCGTCGATCTCGGCGGGGCCGACGCGAAACACGTCGCGGAAGTAGACGGCGGCCGTGAGCGGCCGGAACGGGGCGACATCCGTGCTCATGCGCTGCCCGGAGGCGTCCGGGAAGTAGGCCGCCACGTCCTCCGAGTCGGCGGTGTTGAGACCGTTGAAGGTGTAGCCGTAGGTCTGGACAAAGCTGCGGAGCGTCTCGAAGTCGAGTTGGTCGTACCGCGTGACGCCGTTCGGGAAGCCCTGGACGCCCTGCCCGCCGTCAGCGTCGGCGACGAACGCGGCGAGGATGGAGCCGTCGAGCGTGAAGCGGCGGAACGTTTGCATCTCGGCCTCGGCACCGACCTCGACGCGGTGCGCGCCGACCGTGCGCGTGAGCGACGCGGCGGCCTGCGTGCTCGTCGCCGTCTGGCGCTCGTAGCGGCCCGACGGCGCGCCGGGCTGCGCGAAGCCGCTTATCGGGCGGGTCGTGGGCCCGGGCCCGCCGTCGCTGGTGTACTGCGGGACGTAGCCCTCGCCGGCCCGGAAGACGAAATAGCGCTGCGCGGCGGCGTTCGCGTCAATGTCGCCGTAGAGGAGTGCGTCCTCGACATCGGCCGAGAAGGCGGCCGGGTGGAGCGTCGAGCGTGTCGTCTCGAACGAGGCCCGAAGGCCTGCTTCGACGCCGCCGGGGAGGGCGATGCGGTCGAGCGCGGCGAAGGCGCTCGCGCGGTCGGCCGTCTGGCGCGAGAGGCCGTCCTGGTTGGCGAGGCGCCGCCGGAACGCCTCGGCGGGCGTCGGGGCTGTCGCCGAGGCGGTCTGGCTCTGGAGCGTCGCGCCGAGGCGGAGGCTGCTCCGCGATGGCAGGTAAATGAGCGTCTGGCCCGACAGCGAGAGGGTGCGGAGCGGGTCGTCCTGGGCGCGCACGCGCTCGACGTCGGCCTCGGTGAGCGCCGACGCCGCGGGGACGGGCGTCGCGTTCACGAGCTCCGCCGTCGGAGGGAGGCCGAGCGCGGCGAGCAGCTCGGGCACGCGGAACGGGCGGCCCGCGGCGAGCGCGGCGAGCGCGGCATCGGCGGGGAACGGGACGGCGCGGACGGTCTCGCCCTCGCGGACGAGGACGGCCTGCGGGCTCGCCCCGAACGCCGCGGCGTCGACGAGCCGCAGCGACGCGGCGGCCGACGGGACGGCGTCTCCGGCCGTCTGCACCTCGCCCGTGACGGAGAACCCGCCGACCCGGGCGGACCGGCCGAGCGGCCCGCGGACCGTCGCTGAGGCGAGGTTCGTGCCGTAGGCGTCCGTCGCCTCGGACGAGAAGCCCTCGACGCGCCCACGCAGCCCGGGCCTGTATCCCATGTCGGTCGTGACGCGGACGAGCCCGCCGCCGGCCTCGCCGAGCGTCGCGGGGACGAACCCGCCGAGGGCGTCCACGCGTCGGACGGCCGCGAACGGGCCCTCGGGCGTGCCGAGCAGGCTCAGCGTGCTCGCGCCGAGCGGCCCGCCGAGGCGCCGCACGCCGTCGACGACGAACACGGGCTCCTGGACGCCGCCGAGGCCGCCCGTCCGCGACCGGAAGACGAGCGTGCCCGTCGCGAGGTCGCGGCGGAAGGCCGGCGCGAGCGCGGCCACCTCGCGGACCGACCGCAACGGGAGGGCCGTCATCGTGTCTCGGGCGACCGGTCCCCGATAGGCGATGATGGGGAGGTTCTCGAGATCCTGCCCGGTGACGGGCGTCTGGGCCGAGGCGGCGGGGGAGAGGGCGAGCAGCAGACCGAGACAGGCGAGACGGCGCATTCGGGCGGGAATGATGGGTCGTGGAAGATCCGGCCGGTAGCGGGGCGATACCCCGTTTTGTTCGGGCACGTCGCGACCCCCGACCCGGCAGCCTGAAAGCGCTTCCACAGGTTTCCGACGGGGCCGGGCAGCCCGAGGGCTAGCTTCGCCGCACACCCCCCGACCCGACCGCATGGCCCGCCACGCCGCCCGCCGCACCAAAATCGTCTGCACCCTCGGCCCGGCCGTCGCCTCCGTCGAGGGCATCCGTGCGCTCATCGGCGCCGGCATGGACGTGGCGCGGCTCAACTTCTCGCACGGCTCCCACGACGACCACAGGAGGATGATCGAAGTCGTCCGCGACGAGGCCCGGCGCGCGGGCCGCCTCGTCCCGATCCTCCAGGACCTCCAGGGGCCGAAGATCCGCCTCGGGCTCGTCGCCGAGGGCGGCGTCCTCATCCACAAAGGCAGCCGCCTCGTGCTCACGTCAGAGCCCGTCGCACAGGGCACCGCCGAGCGCGTCCACGTGAGCTACGACGCCCTCGCGGACGAGGTCACCGTCGGCGGGCGCATCCTCATCGACGACGGCTACATCGAGGTCGCCGTGACGAAGGTGGACGGGCCAGACGTGCACACGGAGGTCCTTGTCGGGGGCGTGCTGAAGTCCAACAAGGGCGTCAACCTGCCCAAGCTCAAGGCCGCCCGCCCGAGCCTGACGGAGAAGGACATCCGCGACCTCGCGTTCGGGCTCGCCCACGACGTCGACTTTATCGCCCTCTCGTTCGTCCGGACGGGCACGGACGTCGCGGACCTCGTCGGGCGCATCCACGCGTCCAACAAGAACATCGGCGTGATCTCGAAGATCGAGAAGCCCGAGGCCGTCGACGACTTCGAGGCGATCCTCGCCGGGTCGGACGGCATCATGGTCGCCCGCGGCGACCTCGGCATCGAAATCCCGATGCAGGACGTGCCGGTCGTCCAGAAGCGCCTCATCCGGGCATGCCTCGACGCCGCCAAGCCGGCCATCACGGCGACGCAGATGCTGGAGAGCATGATCGAGAACCCGCGCCCGACGCGCGCCGAGGCGACCGACGTCGCCAACGCCGTCTTCGACGGGACTGATGCCGTGATGCTATCGGGCGAAACGGCGGCCGGCAAGTACCCCATCCGGGCCGTCGCGGCGATGGACGAGATCGCGCGCGCGGCCGAGGCGTCGCGCAAAGTCCTCGGCGGCCGCGAGGCGTCCCAACTCGTCTCGCGCGAGGCCGACCAGACGACCGAGGCCATCTCACAGACGGCCGTCCGCCTCGCCGAGCAGGTCGGCGCCGTTGCCATCGCGTGCCTCACGCACACGGGCACGACGGCCCGGGCCATCGCCCGTCACCGCCCCGAGGTGCCGATCTACGCGTTCACGGACGACGCCAGCGCGCTCGGACGGATCTCGCTCACGTGGGGGACCGAGGCCATCAAGGTCCCGCTCCAGACGACGACCGACGCGGGCCTGACATCGGTCCGCGAGAGCCTGCTTGCTGCCGGTCACGTCCGTTCCGGCGACCTGGTCGTCGTCACAGCGGGCCTACCGCTCGTGGCCGTCGGGCTGACCAACATGGTCCACGTGATGACCGTCGAGTAGCCGCTGCGGCCCATCTTGTCGGGCTTCTCACCCCGATCTGCGCGCCGCCGGCGTTTCTTGGCCTACCGCCACCCGCGCCCGCCATGCGCATCGGAGACCTCGACCTCGGCCCGCGCCCGCTCTTCCTCGCCCCGATGGAGGACGTGTCGGACCCGCCGTTCCGGATCCTCTGCAAGCGCCTCGGGGCGGACGTGCTCACGACCGAGTTCATCTCGGCCGGCGGCCTGCTCCACGGGGCGGCCTCGTCGGTCCAGAAACTGGAGTTCTACGAGGAGGAGCGCCCGGTCGCGATCCAGATCTACGGCGGCGAGGCCTACGACGTCGGGCAGGCCGCGGCGATCGCGGACGCGCAGGCGCCGGACATCGTCGACATCAACTTCGGCTGCCCCGTCAAGAAGGTCGTCTGCCACGACGGCGGCGCGGGCATCCTCCGCAACATCGGCAAGATGGAGGCCATCACGGCCGCCGTCGTCGCGAACACGACGCGCCCGGTGACCGTCAAGACGCGCCTCGGCTGGGACGACGCGTCGATCAACGTCCTCGACGTCGCCCGGATGCTCGAAAACGTCGGCATCGCGTCGCTGGCGATCCACGCGCGGACGCGGGCGCAGATGTACCGCGGCGAGGCACGCTGGGACTGGTTTCCCCGCATCCGCGAGGCCCTCCACAACATCCCGCTCGTCGGCAACGGCGACGCCGCGACGCCCGCGCGCGTCCGCGACCTGTTCGCCCTCGGCGTCGACGCCGTCATGATCGGCCGCGGCGCCATCGGCAACCCGTGGATCTTCCGCGAGACGAAAGCCCTCCTGGAAACCGGCGAGGTGCTGCCCGGCCCGACGTGGGACGAACGCATCGAGACCGTCGCGGAGCACGTCGCGCTCAAGGCGGCGTGGCTCGGCGAGCGCAAGGGCATCCTGGAGATGCGCCGGATGTACGGCGGCTACTTCAAGGGCCACGCCGGCGCGAGCCGCCTGCGGACGCGCCTCATGACGGCGACCGACACGCAGGGCGTGCTGGAGATTCTGCTCAACACCTCCGAGGCGGACGCCAACACGACGGAGGCGCCCGTAGCAGTCGCTGTCCGCCGGGCGATGCCACCCGGCGTGACGGCGGCCCGTCTGCCGCGCCCGGCCCGCCTGCCGGGCGCCGAGGTGCCTGCGTAGCGCGGCGCCTCGGCGGGCAGTTCCCGAGCGCCCGGCTCAGAACACCTTGACCGGGTGGAAATCGCGGAGGTAGCGGTTGGGGTCGTTCTGGAAATCCTGCAGGATCTGCTGGACGCTCGCCGCGGCCGAGTTCAGGTTCTGGTACAGCGAGGGGTCCGTCAGGAGCAGGCTCAGCGTCCCGTCCGCGTCGCGGACGCCCGTGATCGTCGAGTCGAGGTTCGCCGTGAGGCTGTTGAGCGTCGCGAGGTTCTGGTCCAGCCGCCGCAGCGAGCGGTTGAGCCCGTTGACGACGATCGCGATCGAGTCCGCGTTCGTCTCGGCGACCCCCCGCACGGTCCGGCTCGTCGCCAGCAGGTCGTCGCCGACGGCCCGCGAGACGCCGCGGACGTCGTTGCCGACGTCTTCCGTCGTCGCATTGACGTTGCCGGCGGCACCTTCGAGCGAGCCGAGCGTGCGCGTGAGCGTCTCGCGCTGCGACTGGATGACCGTCGTCGCGGCCGTCGTCAGGAAGCGGAGCTGTGCGAGAACGGCGGTGACGTCGTCGCCCGAGTTGGTCAGAATCCGGTCGAGGCTCGTGAACGTGTTCACGGCGCCGATGAGGGCCGTGTCGGCGCGGGCCGTGAGGCTGTTGGACTGCCCCGCGAGCAGGTCGAAGAGGTCCGGGACCTGACTCGCAATGAGCGTGTCGCCCGAGACGAGCGGCCGGCCGGCATCCGCGCCCCGCGGCGGGGTGATCTCGATGTTGACCTCGCCGATTGCCGAGAGGCCCGACGTCTGGATCGTCGAGCCGCGCGGGATCTGGACGTCGGGGTCGATGGCCATCGTGACGTAGACCTTGCGCGCGTTGTCGCCGAGCCCGACGCGCGACACGTCGCCGACGCGGACGCCGTTGAGCCGCACGACCGAGCCCGGCGCGAGGCCCTGCGCGTCCTCGAACTCGGCCACGATCTCGTAGCCGCCCCCGAACAGCGGCTGGCCCGAGAGAAAGCGGATCCCACCGTAGATCGCCACGATGGCGAAAAGGACCGACAGGGCGACTTTGATCTCGTTGGACATGGGGTTAGGACTGGCGACTGAAAGCGGGCGGAGGGTGGGCAGGGGCCCGCGTCCTATTTCCCGATTTTGTATTCGTTGGCGCGGACGAAGGCGAGGAGCGTCGCGTCGGTGGCGGCGTGGAGCTCAGGGACGGTCCCGATCCACGGGATCGTGCCGTCGTGGACGAACGCGACGTGGTCCGCAATCGACAGGACCGAGTGCATGTCGTGCGTGACCACGACCGACGTCGTGCCGAGGTCGCGGCCGAGGCGCGCGATGAGGTCGTCGATGGTGTTGGACGTCTCGGGGTCGAGGCCTGACGTGGGCTCGTCGTAGAGGATGTACTTGGGCTCGATGGCGATGGCCCGCGCGAGCGCGACGCGCTTCTGCTGGCCGCCCGAGAGCTCGGCCGGCTTCTGCTTGCCCGCCTGCGGGAGCTCGACGAGTTCGAGGCACTCGAGCGCGCGCGCGCGCACCTCGCGCCGCGACAGCTCGGTGAACGTCCGCAGCGGAAACTCGACGTTCTCGATGGCCGACATCGAGTCGAACAGCGCCCCGCCCTGGAAGAGGACGCCGAACTTGCGGCGCACCTGCCGCAACTCGGGGTACGTCAGCTCGGCGAGCGGCGCCCCGTCGACGATCACCTGCCCCTCGTCGGGCATCAGCAGGGCGACGAGGTGGCGCATGAGGACGCTCTTGCCCGAGCCCGACCGCCCGATGATGCACGTCACCTCGCCCTCAGGGATCGTGAGGGTGACGTCGTGCAGCACGGTCCGGCTGCCGAAGCGCTTGGTCAGGTCGCGGATCTCGATCAACGGGGACTTGTCAGGTGGAGAGAACGCAGGCCGGGGGCATCCATGCCGCCTCTGCACGTGTTCCTCAGAGGAGGACGGCGGCGCAGATGTAGTCTGCCAGGAGGACGTAGACGCAGCCGTAGACGGCCGCCCGGGTCGTCGAGTCGCCGACGCCCTCGGCGCCGCCTTTCGTGTAGTAGCCCGAGTAGCACGCGATGGACGTGATGACGAAGCCGAACGCGACCGACTTGACGAGCCCGAAGAAGATGTCGTACGGCTTGAAGTAGAGCTGCGCGCCGGTCCAGAACGTCTGCGTCGAGAGCTCGCCCGAGAGGCCGGCCACGAACGCGCTCGTGCCCATCCCGACGGTCGTCGCGACGACGTAGAGGATCGGGAACATGAGCACGCCCGCCACGACGCGCGGCACGATGAGGTAGCTCGTCGACGAGAGGCCCATCGCTTCGAGGGCGTCGATCTGCTCCTTGACGCGCATCGTGCCCAGCTCGGCCGCGATGCGCGCCCCGACGCGCCCGCAGAGCACGAACGCCGTCACGAGCGTGCCGAGTTCGAGGAGCATCGACTGCTCGGCGAACGTCCCGACGATGGACAGTGGCAGGAGCGGATTTTCGAGCTGGTAGATCGCCTGGACCGTCGTCACGCCGCCCGCGAAGGCCGTCGCGAGGGCGACGATCGGGATCGACTCGATGCCGACGCGGACCATCTGCTCGGCGAGGTTGCGCGCGTAGAGGCGCGGCGCGAGGTCGCGGGGGAGGTTGAACGCGCGCCCCATGAGGATGACGTAGCGGCCGAAGCCTTCGAGCGCTCGAATGAGCGGTGCCGCGAGCGCTGCGCCCGTCGCGCGGGCCCCCGCAAGCGCGCCGTCGGAGCGGGGTGGACCGGAGCGGGACGAGGCGATCTCCATGCGGTGACAGGCGGATGGCAGCGGCGGGCGCGATCTTGCCCCGTAGCCCAAACTACGGGCGCGCCGCGGCCGGGTTCGGTGCCGGCCGTTTCTCCACCGAGGGCCCCGCCCGGTGGGCATGTCTCGCCATTCTCCATCGCTCTCCATGGCCAAGACCAAAACGCGTTTCGTCTGCCAGGACTGCGGCCACGAGTCGATCCGCTGGGCGGGGCAGTGCACGGGCTGCGGCGCGTGGAACACCCTCGTCGAGGAGGCGGCGCCGGTCGAGAACAAGGCGTCCGTGATGCGCTCGGGCGCCGCGTCGGGCACGTCGGCGCGGCTGGGCCCGGCCTACGGGGCGTCGCGGCCGCAGCGCCTGAGCGAGGTCACGGTTTCGGAGCGGCACCGCCTGGTGACGGGCCTCGGCGAGTTTGACCGCGTGATGGGCGGCGGCGTCATGGTGGGAAGCCTCACGCTCGTCGCCGGCGACCCGGGCATCGGCAAGTCGACGCTCATGACGGACCTCACGCGGCGCTTCGCCGGCTCGACGGTCCTCTACGTCACCGGAGAGGAGTCCGCGCAGCAGGTCAAGCTCCGCGCGCAGCGCATGGGTGTCGACACGGACGCGCTGTTCCTCTTTGCCGAGACGAACGTCGAGGCGATCCTCGCCGCGTGCCACGAGATCCGGCCGGACGTGATGATCGTGGACTCGATCCAGACCGTCTACCGGCCCGACCTGTCGAGCGCGCCGGGCTCGGTCGCGCAGGTCCGCGAGTCCACGGCCGCCCTGCTCGACGTGACCAAGACGACCGACATGACGACATTCCTCGTCGGGCACGTCACCAAGCAGGGCTCGATTGCGGGCCCGCGCGTGCTGGAGCACATGGTCGACACGGTCGTGCATTTCGAGGGCGACCGGCACCACGCATACCGCATCCTGCGGGCGGTCAAGAACCGCTTTGGGGCGGCGAACGAGATGGGCGTGTTCGAGATGCGCGAGTCCGGTCTCGTCGAGGTGGCCAACCCGAGCGCACTCTTTCTCTCTGAGCGGCAGTTCGGGTCGAGCGGCTCGGCCGTCGTGTGCACGCTCGAAGGGACGCGGCCGCTGCTCGTCGAGGTGCAGGCACTCGTGGCGGGGGCGAGCTACGGCACGCCGCAGCGGACGGCGACGGGCTTCGACAGCCGGCGGATGCAGGTCCTGCTGGCCGTGCTGGAGAAGCGCGAGGGCGTCCGCGTGTCCCAGAGCGACGTGTTCGTGTCGGTCGCGGGTGGGGTGCGGCTGGAGGAGCCCGCGGCGGACCTCGGCGTTTTGCTCGCCGTCGCGTCGTCGGCCCGGGACGTGCCGCTCGACTCGGGGACGGCGGTCGTCGGGGAGGTCGGCCTCGGCGGCGAGGTCCGGGCGGTCTCGCGGATGGAGGCGCGGCTGGCCGAGATCCGGCACCTCGGGTTCGAGACGGCGCTCGTGCCGCGGGCGGGCTTGAAGGGGCTCACGATCCCGAAGGGCCTGGAGGTTGTACCCGTCGGTCGCTTGGGCGAGGCGATGGACAAGGCCGGCGTCGGGAAGTAGCCGTGCCGCGACGGCGCGTGCGGGTGCGGCGTTCCCGGGTGCGGATGTGGCCTTTCCGGGTGCGGGTGCGGCTAAGCGGAGCACGGGTGCGACGATCCCAGGCGCGGGTCTGGCTATCTCGAGTGCGGGTCTGGCTATGGGGAGTGCGGATGCAGCGACGCGGCGGACCGCGCCGTGCGGCGCCCGGCGCCGGGTAGATTCCGCGCTCCCCGACGTCTGCGCCGTTGACCGCCGTTCCGCTCCGTCTCGCCCTGCGCGCGCTCATCGCCGCGCAGCCGCCGTTGCCCGAGCCCGTCCGGTCGGCCGTCGCGCGGGCGGTGTCGCTGCGACTCACGCCGGGCGAGGCGGCCGACGAGCGGGCAGTCGACGCGCTCCGCGCGCGCCTCGCGGCGTCGGGTGCCACGGTCGAGGTCGTCGACTACGGCGCCGGCTCTGCCGGCGGCAATGCGCCCGTGCGCCGCGTCGCGGACGTGTACCGCCGCGCGTCGAGCGGGCCGATGTGGGGGCGCGTGATGACGGGCCTCGTGCGCGGACTGCGGCCGGCGCGCGTGTTGGAGCTGGGGACGAACCTCGGCGTCTCGGCGGCCCACATCGCGCTTGCGCTCGCGCGAAACGAGGCCGAGGGCGGACCCGCGGCCCGCTTGGTGACGCTCGAAGGCGCGCCCGCGCTCGCGGATCTCGCCCGGGCGCACCTCGCCGGCCTCGGGCACGGCGAGGCACGCGTCCGCGTCGTCGTCGGTCCGTTCGCCGAGACGCTCGGGCCCGTGTGCGCCTCCGACGGCCCGTTCGATCTCGTTTTCGTCGACGGCCACCACGAGCGCGACGCGGCGCTGGACTACGTCGCGGCCGTCCGGCCGTTTCTCGCTCCGGGCGCGGTCGTCGTGCTGGACGACGTCGAGCCCGGCCGGCCCGTTCGTGCGGCGTACCGGCGCCTCGCGGCCGGGAGCGCGGCGAGCGTGTGGCTCGGCAAGTGGGGCGTGCTCGTCCCGACGCCGGCTGCCTCGGCGCCGACCGCGCCGAATGCGCCTCAAACCGGAGCCTCGCCCGGTCTCGCGCGTCCTACCGCCCTTCCGGCCGCCCAGAGCTAGCCGTCCCGCTCCGACCCCGCCCGCCCCGCCGCGCCCGTTCCCATGCCCGACCTCCAGACCGCGGGGAAGACTCCCAAGACCGACGCCGAACTCGTCTCGTCGTACCTCGACGACGGCGACCAGCGCGCGTTCTCGCAACTGCTCGCACGCCACCAGGAGCGGCTCTACGGCTACCTCGTCGGCATGGTCCGGGACCGCGAGGTTGCGAACGATCTGTTCCAGGAGACCATGTTCCGGGCCATCCAGGCGATGCACGACCGCCGCGGGACGTACCAGGAGCAGCAGGGCCGCTGGCTCGCGTGGACGATGCGGATCGCCCGCAACGCCGCCCTCGACTGGCTCCGCAGCCGGAAGAAGTGGTCCGACGTGGACCGCTCCAGCAATGAGGACGAAGGGGCGTCGTTCTGGGACCGCCTCCCGGACGACGCGCCGGACGCGCAGGCGCTGCTCGGCCGCGACACGCTCTGGGCGGACGTCGAGTCGGCCATCGACACGCTCCCACCCGAGCAGCGCGAGGTGGTGCTGATGCGCCACCAGAGTGAGCTCACGTTCCGCGAAATTGCCGAGCTCACCGGCGTCTCGATCAACACCGCCCTCGGCCGGATGCGCTACGCGCTCATCAACCTCCGCAAGACGCTCGAACCCGAGTACTTCGACGAGACGACCGCCGACATCCCCGGTGCCCCGCGGCGCGCGAGCGAGCGCATCGGGTAGCCGTCTGGACCGCGCCGGCGTGCCATTGTCCCGCCCAGACGACACGCCTGCCCCGCAGACCACACACCAGAACAGCCGAACGGTCCGTTCGCCTCGTCTCTCCCCGACCCTCCCATGTCTGACGACGCCCTCTTTCCGCTCCGCCTCGCCTATGGCGTGGAGGTGCCCGGCAGCGACGCTGCCGGCGCGGCGTCCGCCCCGGCCGGCGCGGCCGCTCGGACCGAGGCCGCTCTTCTCGCGCAGACCCGCACGGCCATCGAGGCGGCCGTCGCCGGCGTGGATCGCCAGCCGCCCCCGAACGTCCTCGCGGCCGTGCTGACGCGTGCCGCCGAGGCGTCCGACGCGGCCCTCACCCCGCTCGCTGCTGTCCGCGCGTTGTACGGCCTGCCCGCGAGCAGCGCTCACCCGGCCGAGGCGGCGCTCCTCTCGCAGAGCCGCGCCGCTGTCGAGAGCACGTTGGGCGCGCGCACGCTTGCGCCGCCCACGGCGGTGGTCGCGGCCATCGCCGCCCGCGCCGCCGAGGCGACGCGCCTCGCCCCCGAGCCCGACGCGGCCGTCGCCGTGCCTGCGCTCGCGCCGCTGGCTGTAGCGTATGGCCTGCCGCTCGGAGCCGAGATGAACGCCCCGTCGGCATCAGAGACGGCGCTCCTCGTCCAGACGCGCGCGCTCCTCGACGGCCGACCGGCTGCTGCCGGACCGCCCGAGGCTGCCATCGCGGCCGTTCTCGCCCGCGCGGCCTCGTTCGCGACGCCAGTTGCCCCCGTCACCGAGCGCCCCGCGATTGCACAGCCGGCCCCCGACCGCTCGCCGGTCCGCGCGGCGCGGCACGTCCGCC
>DASWMO010000111.1:0-6413 GCA_036399715.1 Rubricoccaceae bacterium | reverse complement strand
GGTGTACTGAGAAGTACGGGAAAGCCCCCAGGTCATTGTGACCTGGGGGCTTTCTTCATCTAGGCGAGTAAGGATCCGGGGAAGGGTCCGTCTGGGTTTTACGCTTCGCGCCTGTGTGGGCTGTGAGGGGGTGCCGGGTGCAGTTCAGCGTCCAAAGACGAGATAATACGCGGCCCAGGCGGCCAAGCCTGCAAGCGTGAGCGCAACCAGCACGATGAGTCCTTTGCCTCCTCCCGTGCTACCCCGCCACAAGCGGATCCCCCAAGCCGCAAGACCCCGGAGCCACACCTCGGTCGTATCTGCCATGCGGGCCGCGGCTAGCGATTCCTGGGCAACCATGGCCGCTCCGAGGGCGACGACGATAAACCCCGGGCCCGGCGCCGGGAGGAGGAACACGCCGGCGGCGAGCACGACGATGCCAGCGGCGACGATGGCCCCCTTGCGGGCAGTGCTCCGCCCGGCCTTCTGCTTACGCTCGTACTGGTCCTGGAACCGGTGGCCGGGCTTGGCCTCTTTGAGGTCGTGCCACTGCCGTTTCAGACGCTCGAACATTCTGCTCCGGGGTTAACCGTGGGAGAGCCCCGTACCTCTCTCCGAAGGGGAGGGTCCCTCTCTACAGAACGCGTCCATCGAGCGTCTCAACGGAAGCCTGCGTCGTGAGCTTCTCGACGCGTACGTCTTCCGAACACTGGACGAGGTCCGGCAGAAGACCGGAGCGTGGCAGCACGACTACGATCACCGGCCGCACAAATCACTGGGCGACCGACCGACGGTCGAGGCTCTTCCCTGACCCTCGAGTCTCTCGTTCTGCGTGGGCCTGAAAACGGGGAAGCCCACACGATCACTCAGACCGCTTCAGGCTGCCTCGTGCCCTGCGTCGCCAAGCGCCATCGCGAGATAGGGCGCGGTCCGGCTACCCGGCACCCCTGCGACCTCACCGGGCGTCCCCTGCGCCACGATCTGGCCACCCTCGTCGCCCGCCCCGGGGCCGACGTCAATGACCCAGTCGCTGCTGACGACCAGTTGCATGTCGTGCTCCACGGCGATCACGGTGTGTCCGGCGTCGACCAACCGGTCGAGCTGGCGGGCCAGACGCTCTACGTCGGCGGGGTGCAGGCCGGTGGTGGGCTCGTCGAGGACGTACAGCGTCTGCCCCCGTCCGGCACGCTGCAACTCGGTTGCCAGCTTGATCCGCTGCGCCTCGCCGCCCGAGAGCTCGGTGGCGGGTTGCCCGAGCCTCAGGTAGCCCAGCCCGACCTCGCGGAGGGTGTCCAGACTGCGGAACACGGCCACGTCGTCCCGAAAAAAGTCCCAGGCGGTGTCTACGGTCAGGCCCAGCACTTCGGCGATGGTGCGGCCCCGGTACTGGACGTCCAGTGTCTCGGCGTTGTACCGCGCGCCGTGGCAGACCGGGCAGGGCGCGTACACGCTGGGCAGGAACAGCAGCTCGACGGTCACCCAGCCCTCGCCCTGGCAGTGGTCGCAGCGCCCTCCCTTGACGTTGAAGGAGAAGCGCCCCGGCCCGTAGCCGCGCTGCCGGGCCAGCGGCGTGGCGGCGAACAGCTTGCGGACGTGGTCGAACAGGCCGGTGTAGGTGGCCATGTTGCTCCGGGGCGTGCGGCCGATCGGCTTCTGGTCCACCCGCACCAGCCGGGACAGCGAGGCCACGTCGCCTCCGAGGTGCGCGGCAGGGCCGGGTGCCGGGGCGTTCTCGGCGTCGTCCTCGTCGAGTGGAGGAGGTGCCTGCCCTCCGTCGCCCTGACCGAGGCGCGCCGCCAGCGTGTCCGCCAGCACCCCACTGACCAGAGTCGACTTGCCGGACCCCGAGACGCCGGTCACGCAGGTCAGCACGCCCAGCGGGAACCGGACGCTCAGGTCCTCGAGGTTGTGGCGCGTCACGCCGCCGAGCTCCAGCCACCCGGTGGGCGTGCGCGGCGGGTGCGCGTCCTGAGGCCACGTCCTGAACAGGTACTCGGCGGTCTTCGAGTCCTCCACGGTCCGCAGCCCCTCCGGTGGGCCGCTGTAGAGGATCTCGCCGCCCTGTTCCCCGGCCCCCGGACCGACGTCGACGAGCCAGTCGGCGCGGCGGACCACGTCGAGGTCGTGCTCGACGACGAAGAGGGAGTTGCCGGCGGCCTTCAGGCTGCCCAGTGCCGCGAGCAGCGCCTCTGTGTCGGCGGGGTGCAGGCCGGCCGAGGGCTCGTCGAGGACGTACACCACGCCGAACAGGTTGGAGTACAGCTGGGTGGCCAGGCGCAGCCGCTGCAACTCGCCGGGCGAGAGTGTGGGCGTCGAGCGCTCGAGCTGGAGGTAGCCCAGACCCAGGTCCAGCAGCACGTCCAGCCGGGCGGCCAGGTCTTCGGTCAGGCGCTGCCGGGCCAGGGCCTGCTCGGGCCGGTGCTGGACGAGCTCCGCGTGCCCGTCCTCCTGCCCGGTGGCGTAGGGACGCAGCAGCGCGGCGACGCCCTTGAGGGGCAGGCGCGAGAACTCCGTGATGTCGAGCCCTGCGAACGTCACGGCCAACGCCTCCGGCCGCAGCCGCTTGCCGCCGCACACCGGGCACTCGGCCGAGACCATGTAGGTCTGCACCCGGCGTCTCATCGCCGCGCTCTCGGTGGCGCCGAAGGTGTGCAGGACGTGCCGGCGGGCGCTGCTGAACGTCCCCATGTAGTTCGGCTCGGCCCCGCGCGCCACCGCGCGCCGGGTCTGCTCAGGGCTCAGGCCCGGATGGACCGGCACGGCGGGCTGCTCGTCCGTGAACAGGATCCACTCACGCGTCTCCTGTGGCAACTCGCGCCACGGCACGTCCACGTCGATGCCCAGCGTCACCAGGATGTCGCGCTGGTTCTGCCCACCCCACGCCTGCGGCCACGCCGCGACCGCCCGCTCGCGGATGGTGAGCGACGGGTCCGGGACCATCGAGGCCTCCGTCACCTCGTAGACCCGGCCCTGCCCGTGGCAATTCGTGCAGGCCCCCTCGGGCGTATTGGGCGAGAAGCCCTCGGCGTAGATGATGCCCTGACCCGGCGGGTACGCCCCGGCGCGCGAGTACAGCATGCGGACCAGGTTGGACAGCGTCGTCACGCTGCCCACCGAGGAGCGGGCGGTCGGTGCGCCGCGCTGCTGCTGCAGGGCGACGGCCGGCGGCAGGCCGTCGATGGCGTCCACGTCGGGCGCCCCGACCTGGTGGAACAGGCGGCGGGCATACGGCGAGACCGACTCGAGGTAGCGCCGCTGTGCCTCGGCGTAGAGCGTCCCGAAGGCCAGCGAGGACTTGCCCGAGCCGGACACACCGGTGAAGACGACGAGCGCGTCGCGCGGCACCTGCAGTGAGACGTCTTTGAGGTTGTGCTCCCGCGCCCCGCGCACCTGCACGAATCCGGAAAACGCAGGGGGAGTCGACATCGTGACGCAGGGGGAAGGGTGAAGCCGCCAGCGCACGTCGCACCGATGGTTGAGGCGCTGGTTGCACGCTGCGTGCAGCCAGCAGTGGCGCAACAGGGGGGAGGAGCGCGTGGCCACGCCGTCTTGGTACGCGTGGGCCTCGTGTTGCGGAGGCGCGGGACGTGCTCGGAAAGCCGTGTGTGTCGAGATCGGCGGCGGAACCCTTGCGGTTGCCCCTCGGCGGGTTCAGTCGGGAGAGCGACCGAGCCAACTCCTCGGGATACCGGAACCGGCGATGTCGTCGAAGCAGCCGAGCCGGGCGTCGGTATCTCGGGAGGAGTGCGCCTCGGTTGAGGCGAGGCGAACTCCTCCCGCCTGCTGTCCGGGACTCACGAAGCGGCCGGAGGTAAGCCCACCGGATCCCTTTCGGCGCCAGGGCTTACCCGTGAACCGTCCATTCGCGCTGTCCAGGACGCTGCTGCCTCGCTGTGCCGCGGGGGCTAGTTGCCGCCCCCGCTCTGGCTGCCCGTCCGCTCGTTCTTGCTGTGCTCGGACTGAGTCCCGTCGGCGTGCTTGGGCTTGCCGCCGCCGACGCCGCCCCCCTGGACGTCGTCGTGCTGCTTGTGCTGGCCGGTCTTCTGGTTCGTCTTGGCCTTCTTGCTGTCGTCGGACATGGCGGTGGGGGAATGTGGCCGCGTCGAACGCCGGTGCAGACCGGCGGTTCAGCCGTCCAGCTCTGGCCATCAGGCCTGCTGCGCCGTCGCCGCCGAGAACAGCACCTACCACACGGGCCGTCGTGACTGGACGGGGTGATGCTCCGAGAGCTACTCCGCTCCCGCGCCGGCACGGAAGACGGCCGCGATGAGCCCCGCCGGGTCGCCTTTCTCGATGAACCCCACCGCCCCGGCCACCGTCGCGAGGGAGGCGTACTCCTGCTTGGCGGAGATCACCAGGCACGGGAGAGACGGCCACCGCGAGCACACCTCGGCGACGAGTTCGAGCCCGTTCATCCCCGGAATCTGGACGTCCGTAACGACGACGATCGGGCCGTCTATGCGGTCTGCCTCGACCGAACCGGTCCGCTCGAGTTGGGCGAGCGCGTCGTCACCCGAGACGGCGGTCCCCCAGACGGCTAGGCCAGCAGTCGCCGCCACGAGGTCCGAGACCGCTTCCCGAACGACGGCGTGGTCGTCGACAACGAGGACGGAGATGGGGCTCGGGGGCAAGGCGCAAAGGGGCGGGCCTGCAAAACGCTCGGTCCGCCCCCGGGGTCACGTCAGGCCAGCCATTTAGGATTTTCCTTACTGTCGGGCCGGTTATTCCTGATGGTCGCGCACGCGTCGTTGAGGGCGGGGTGGGTCCAGAGGGTCCCGAGGAACCCGGACGACGGCCCTCGTCCCCCCGCCGGGGAGACGGCCGACCCGGAGGGCGCCCCCGACGGCCCCGAGGTGACGGCGGACCGCCGCGAGCCCGTACCCCGGCTCGGCGTCCTCGGCCACCCCGACGCCACGGTCTTCGACGACGACCGTGAGGACCCGGCCGGTCGCCCGGGCCGACACGCGGGCGCCGCCGGTCTTGGCGTGCTTCACGATGTTGAAGAGGAGCTCGCGGACCGCCTCGAAGATGAGAAGCCGGATGTGGCCTTCGAGCGCGGCGTGACCCGGCCCCCCATCGACGTCCCCGATGTCGAGGTCGATGTCGAGCCCGTACGTCTCTGAGACGTTCCGGGCCAGCCATCCGAGCGCCCGCGGGAGCGGGGCCGTCAGGACGTCCGGGGGGACGAGCCGGGCCGTGAGCGAGCGGGTCGACGCGATCGCGCGGTCGAGCGTTCGGGCGACCCGCTCGGCCGGGGCGGCAACCTCCTCGGTGGCCCCGTGATCGCGAAGCGTTTTGACCTGCATCGAGGCCCCGACGAGAAGCTGCTGGAGGTCGTCGTGGAGGACCGCCGCAATCCGGCGCTGCTCGCCGGCGACGGCCTCGGCGAGTGCAGCCGGGAGCTCGCCCGTGAGCCGGCGGACCTCCGCCCGCTCGGCGTCGAGGGCCTGCTGGAGCGCGGCGATTACCTGGGCCTCTCCCACCCGCCGCGCCGGCCGGTGGACCGCCCGACCCCAGCCGAGGAGAGCCTCGAACGTGTGCTCGCGCATGGCAGCGTCCCGGGCAACCTTGGCGAACCCGACGACCTTGCCGTCGTTGTGGATGGCCGACGTGACGCCGTGGACGTAGACCCGGGAGCCGTCCCGGCGGACGTGCCACCGCTCGTCGGGAGCCTCGCCGGCGAGTGCGGCCGTCTGCCGCTCGTTCCGGTCGGCCCCGACCTCGAGATCTTCGGGGGTCCAGAGGACCTTGCAGGTCTGGCCGACGATCTCGCCCTCGGTCCACCCGAAGAGGGCCTCGGCCCCAGGGTTCCACGTCTGGACGATGCCGTCGGGGTCAACGACGAACAGGGCGAACCCCTCGACATTGTGCACTAAGAGCCGGTACCAATCGGGTCCGGTGGAAGAGTCAGTCATGTCCGTTCGGCAGGAGAAGCCCGGATGATGTCCTGATATGTAAGGATACTGTGCCGGTCTGAAACTAAGGACGCTCAGGGCACCCGCTCAACTGGTCCCTCCGTCTCCGTGGCTGAAAATGGCTGCCTTCTGCCCGCACTCCGGCCCGCCACGCCTTGTGCCTGAGCCGGCTGTCAGTCCCGGAACGGGTCGACCTCGTTCTCGCCCGCCATCGCGACCCCGACGGGCGTAAGCGTGTGGAGCACGCGGGCCGACGGGGCGTGGTACGCGAGCACCTCGGGGAGCCGCTTGTAGACGTGCGGCGACTCGTCGACGCCGGCCCCGCGGAGCTCGACCCCGGCCCTGTCGACCCACTCGCGCATCATCTGCGGCGAGACGGCGCCCTCGCTGACCTTCACCTTCTGACCGCCCTTCCACCGCGTCTTGCCGGCCGCCTGCGTCCGGCTCATGACGCGGCCCGCGCCGTGGACGGTCGAGTACAGCGCCGCCCGGCTCTCGTCGGACTCGACGCCTTCGAGG